>CAYMQL010000369.1:0-3691 GCA_964392255.1 uncultured Planctomycetaceae bacterium
ATAGGCCTTGTAGACTTTCAACAACACGACCGGGCGAGCCGAGTTCTCCATGTTCTCGCCGCGGATTTCGAGATTGCCGAGGCCATCTTCCGGGGCTTGAAGCAACGTGCGGCCCAGCCGCGCCAACTCGGCGTCGCTTGCGGCGTCGAGCGGCTTGCCTTCGGCCCGCAGCTTCGCTTTGCCGGTCCACCGTTCAAGCCGTTCGAGGGCCGCAAAAATTTCTTCGGCCGTGTCGGGGGCCAAGCTGTCGAACTCGATGTGCTGGGTTCTGGTTTTGCGTTTGTCGCGGGTTGCATATTTCCAGGTATTCCGGGCCAGGGCGTACATGTTGTAATTCCACCAGTAGGCCGGAATCACCAGCAGCCGATCGCCCGAACGATCGTCGTTCACGAGGCTGAACGGCAGCGAGATGTTCAGTTCGTTGGGGTAATCGCCCTTGACCAGCAGCGTGAACGAATCGAATCGGCAGGGGTGTTTCAGCGTGACGCACAACCCCGGCCAGAATCCGCGGCCGGCGTGGATTTCGCCGTCGTTGGCCCGGCTGTTGTGGTTCGATCCGATTGTGGCCCCGGCCGCCAGATTGCTTTGGCCCAAAACCAGCGACGCGGTCAGGAACGAATTGTTGTGGTGCTGTTCGTGCGCGGGAAAAATCAGGTTATTCAGCAACTCGCAGCACGAGATGGTCGAGTTGTCGCCGAGATACGAGTGGATCAGCCGGGCGCCGTATTTAAGATTCGAGTTGTTGCCCATCACAAACCGCACGGCCTTGCACCCGTAGAAAATGTGGCAACCGAAGCCGACGATGCCGTTGACCAGCTCGACGCCTTCGCCAATTTGCGAGGGCTCTTCTTCGCTGGAGTTGATCGTAAGATTTTTGAGCTTGTTGGCGCCTTTGATGTAGCAGGCCGGGCCGATCTTCACGTCCTTGATGATCTGGCAGTTTTTCACCACGCACGCCGGGCCGACCGTGCCGTAAAAACCGCGGCGCGAGTCGAACTGGCGCTGTGTGATCGCGCCCAACTCGTTCATCAACGCCGCGCGTTCGCGGTAGCGGGCCCAAAGAAAGGCGTCGGCCGAGGTCATCCCCTCGAAAGGCATCACCGCCCGCGCCCCCGTCTCGTTGATCAGATCGATCCAGACGCGCGTTTCTTCGGGCTCGCCGTCTTTGATGATGCCGTTGCCGAACTTCGCGTAGTCGGTCGTGTGCATCTCGTCGATGTTCAGCAGCATCGACCGGTCGCCGATGATGTAATGGGCCAGGTGGCGGACGCTGTGGATGGCCACGTTCTCGCCCAGGTCGCACGAGATCAGCGTGCTGTCGGTAATGCCCGCCGGAACGCGCAGATCGTGATACTCCAACGCCACCGGCTCCAATCGGGCGATCCGCACCAGGCCGGAGAACTCGCAATTTTTGATCAACCACGGGTTGAACGGGTCGGCCACCAGCAGCGAGTCCCAGTCGAGGCAGGTGTTCGAATTTTTCACGAGCGTTTCGATTTCGTGGGCCTCGAGGTGCCGCCATGCCGCGGCATGGCCCAACTGCTCGTTGCGCAGATAGTATTCGTCCTTGCCCGCCGGCAGATGCTGCGGCGGGACGAACTGGCGGCCCAACTGTTCGATCGGCACGACCTTGACGCAGCTCATCGTCGCTCCTTGCCCGGCGTATTCGCCTGCAAATCTCGGAAATCCAGGCCGGATTCCCATAGCACAATCTTAGCACCCTTTTGCGTTGTCTCAATGGCCCATCCGTTTAGCAGCCGCCGGCACGGCGGCTTGATACCGGGGCCGACGTGCCGTCGGCCGCTAAACCGAAATATGAACCCGCTTGCGGTCGGAACGTGCGGCTGCTACGCTACGCCGCATGGCTTTTTTGCTCGGCACCGACGAAGCGGGCTACGGTCCCAATCTGGGCCCGCTCGTCATCTCGGCCACGCTTTGGGAAACTCCCGACGGCGTCGGCGCGGAAGACCTGTTCCAGCGCGTTGCCGGCGTGATTAGCCCGGCGCTAAACGGCGCTGCGCGGGCCGCCGGCCCTTGCGTCGCGATGGCCGACTCCAAAAAGCTCTATGCGTCCGGCAAGGGTTTGCGCCATTTGGAACGCGGCCTGTGGACGGCGCTCGGGTTGTTGGACGCTTGCCCGCGGTCTTGGCGCGATGTGTGGGCCGCGCTTGCGCCCGAGGCGCTCGAAGCAATGCCGCAGATTCCTTGGTACGCCGATTACAACAGCCCCGCCCCCCTGGACTGCGCGGCCGAAGAGCTTGAGCCGCTTGCCAAGGCGGTGCGCGTCGGTTTGGCCGCGGCCGGCGTGCGATTGGCCGCCGTGCGGAGTCGGGCGATCTTTGCTGGCGAGTTCAACGACCTGGTCGACCGCTACGGCTCGAAGGGCGAGGCCCTTTCGCGTCAAACGCTGGCGCTGGCCGCCGAAATGATCGCGCCGCTGCCGGCCGGCTGTGTTTCCGTTGTCTGCGACAAGCACGGCGGGCGAAATCGCTACGCGCCGCTTTTGGCCGATCAGTTCCCAGCCGAGTTCATCGAAATTCACGGCGAAGGCCGCTCGCGGAGCGCCTATCGGTTCGGTCCGCCGGAGCGGCGAATCGAATTCTGCTTCCGCACCAAGGCCGAAGCAGCCCTGCCGGCGGCGCTGGCCTCGATGGCGTCGAAATATCTGCGCGAGCTGGCCATGCAGGCGCTGAACGATTATTGGCGCCGCCGCGTGCCGGGCCTGCGGCCGACGGCCGGCTATCCCGAAGACGCCAAGCGATTCCGCGCCGACGTCGCCCACGCGCTGGCCGCGATGCACATCGCCGATCGCGTGTTTTGGCGCGTCCGATGAACGGTGTCGTTTAGCGGCCGACGGCACGTCGGCCAGAACGGCTAGAATCGCCGCTCACACCGATGCTCCGTCGGGGGCCAACCAATATTCTGAGATGCGATGGCCGGCCCAACCACGCGAGGGGGCCGGATTCCACCGCCCGAAACCGCCTTGACCGCAATCATCCCATTGCCCTATGCTGCCAATCTGGGCAAAAATTGAAAAATCGCATCCGAGCCGATTTCACGCATGGATTGCAACGCACATTTCAGCCGCCGGGCCCATTGGGCCGGCGGCGAGTCGATCGTTACCCGCCTGATGGCCAAAGCATTGGGCCATCCGGGATTGATTTCGCTGGCGGCCGGATTCGTCGACCACGAAACGCTGCCGGGCGATCCGACGCGGCGTGCCTTGGACGCCCTCTGGGCCGATCCCGTGCTGTCGAAAGCGGCCCTGCAATACGGAACGACCATCGGCTACGGCCCGCTCCGCGAGGCCCTGTTGGATCGCCTGTTGCAGGCCGACGGCCGCTCCGCCGCTGAATTGAAACTGAGCGTCGACCACGTGGCCATCACCGCAGGCAGCCACCAGTTGCTGTTCCTGGTGAGCGACATCCTGTGCGATCCGGGCGACATCGTGATTTGCGCCGCCCCGACCTACTATGTGTACCTGGGCACGTTGGCCAATCTGGGCGTCCGCGCCGTCGGGATCGAAACCGATGCAGATGGCATCGTGCCCGAGGCCGTCGAGAACGAACTGGCCCGGCGCCAAGCCGCCGGCGAACTCGGCCGCGTGAAAGCCGTCTACGTGACCACCTACTACGACAATCCCAGCGCGGCGACGTTGCCTGCCCAGCGGCGGGCCGAGCTGGTCGAGGTG
>CAYMQL010000370.1:0-3684 GCA_964392255.1 uncultured Planctomycetaceae bacterium
AGTTCCGGCTCGAACGGCCCTCACCCTAACCCTATCCCAAAGGGAGAGGGGACCGCGTTTTGTCCTATCCCAAAGGGAGAGGGGACTGGTTCTTGTTGTTTCGCAAACAGAGAGGGGACGCGGCGCAGTTGCCGCCTCCTGGGCCAGCAGCGAGCGCCAGCGGGGGTCGAGCCTGTCGGCGTGCGGCCGGAGCGAGGCCAAGTCGGCCTCGAATCCGCTCAGCTCCCGGTCTTCGACGCGGTTTCTTTCTTGGGACATGATTCACCCAACCTTTCTTTCAGCGCGGCGATGCCTCGCCGGTAGCAGCGATGGACCGTAGCGGCCGAGCTGCCGCTAATCGCAGCGATTTCCTCAAAGGAAAGCCCGCCCCAAAGCCGCGCGACAATCACCTCGCGCTCGGCCGGGGGCAGATGTCTCATCGCGTCGCCGGCCGCGGCGGCGTCCAGCCGGTCGCCCTCGCTCAGTTCGAACCACCGGCATCGATTGACGGCCGCGGCCGACTCGCGGCGCGATCGCCGCCCATGCGACCGTGCCGCATTGATTGCCCGATTTCGCACTACACGATAGATCCATCCGACAGGATTCTCTGGCGGAACGGCCTGTCGAACCAGCAACAAGAACGCCTCTTGCACGACGTCCTCGGGCGCATCGCACCACTGCCGTGCGTAGAGCACCAGCGCCCTGCAATGTTGGTCCCACAGCCGTGTTACAGCCTCTGGACTGAGGATGCCCATTCCGTGCGTCCTGTCGCCGTCGCCCTAATAAAGACACCACGGCGGCCGGTTCAATTCAATAACCGCTCGATGGCCCGCTGAACCGGCTGCGATTGCAACACGATCAGACATTGCGACGGCAGGTCGAAGTAGATTTCGGCCTGCCCGCCCACGTCGCTCCAGGTCGAGGCCGCGACGCGGGCTTTCAATCGCTCGGCCAGCATGTTGCCCGATGTCCCGTCGGTCAGCCAGCGGCCGACCGGATAGAACTCCAGTTCCAGCCGCTCGGCGGCGGCCTCGGGCGTGGTGACTTGCAGCGTGCGGTCGCCAAACACCCGATAGGTCAGCCCCAGCGGACGCAACAACTCGTCGAGCGTCGCGCCCAACGGACGCTTGTCCGCCGCAAGGGTCGCCTCGACGCGGTCCGACGTTTCGGCGGCGGCCAGCGCGGCATGATCGACCAGTATGTCGGACTCGGCAGCCTCGGCCAGAAAGGCCAAAACTCGGGCCAGCGGCGTCGGCTCGTGAAAAACGGCCGTCACCGGGCGGTCGAGCAGTTTTTTTGCCTGATCCGATCGCGTGGCCAGTGTGAAATGGGCGGGGTCTTCGCGGCTGCGGAGCGGTTTTTGCCGGGCGATGCGCAGCTTTTCGCAAAACACCAGCACCTGCCGATGAACCGCTGCGTTTTGCTCGACGATCAAGACGCCGTCGCCGGGCTCGATCGTGCCGCGGCCGCCGGCCGGCTGCCACGCATCGGGCGAAACCAGCCGCTCGACCATCACGGCCAATTCGGCCGCGGCGGCCTTGTCGTCGCCGGTCAGGTCTGAAACGGTGTAACGCACCTTTTTCAGCTTCTGCGGTTCTTCGGCCGGCGAGGCGATGAGAACCTGATCGCCTTCGACGCGCAGCGCGAGGCCCTTTTGAGCGGCAACGGCATCCAGAGCTTTGCCGATGGTGGTCGCTTCGAGCCGCAGCGAAATCGGGTCGCGCGGCGCGACGCCAGGTTGCACCAGGGCGTCCACGTCGATCGTAACCGGCAGCGAACCCATCGCCGCCAGCAGTTCGACCGCCTTGCCAAACGGCACGTCGGTCAATTCGAGTCCGGCGACGGGATCATCGAGCCGGGCGGCGACGTCGACCACCGCCGCCGGCGCTTTTTTGATGTCCGCCGGCGCAGCCTCTTCTGCGATGGGAGCTATCGCAGCAAACGGATCGGGCTCGGGCGGCTTTGCATCGACGACGTCGGGCGATTGCGTCGTCAGACTCGACGGCGACGACGCCGGCGCTGCGTCGGGCTTCTGATCCTCAGATTTCTGCGCTGCGGAATCTGCGGGACGATTCGCCGGTTCTGCGGCGACGACCGTCGATGCGTCGTCGGGCTTCACCGCAACCGGCATGGGCTTTGACGCATCGCGGTCAACCTTGGCATCCTTGGTCGATGATTTTTCAACGGCCGCGGCCGAGGGGCGATCGGTTTTCACCCCCGCCGGCTCCGGTCCCGACGGGGCCATGAATAGCCACATCAGCAACCACAGCCCCAGCGCCGCGGCTGCCGTGATTCCTGCCGCCCCGGCCAAAAGAAGCCAGCCTGGACGAAGCCATCGATCGAGTAAGGTTTCTTCAACCGGCTCCAACTCAACTGACCGTTCAGCGGCGACGTTTTCCGGCGGCTGCGGTACGACGTTTGGAGCGGTCGGCGGCGTCTCGGCCGGCGGCCGACTCGGTTTCCAGCCCGGCGGAGGCAGCACCTGCACCATGCTGTGACACCGGGGGCATTCGAGAATCGCCCCGATCGCGGCCTCGGAGCGCACGGCCAGCCGGGCCTGACACGTCGCACAGGTGATCGAGAAAATCTTGTCCACAGTCCCGCCGGTCGGGTGGTGCGTGCCGAGTTCGCACCTGTTGAATGGTTCTGTTCCGCCCACCGGATATTCTACGCCATCGGTAGGGCGATGTCATCCGGCAACAGTTTTCCAGAGGTTGCTGCCGAAAGGCCAATTATCGTGGGTACTTCCTTTCGACGCTCTGGGTGAACACAATAGAGGTTTCGTCGGTCGTTGGAAATCCCGCCCATGAACTCCGCCAAACTGAACATCCGCCGCATTGACAGCCGCCGCGACGACATTCGCTGCGCGATGGCCGAGCTGCGCGCCAAGCTCAGTCCGCAGGGCGACATCGTCAGCGAGGCCGGACGGCGGCGGACGATCGAAGTTTTCGGCGAGCCGCTTTCGCCGCAGCGGGTCGTCGAGCGGATTTGCCGCGACGTGCAAGAACGGGGCCTCGCGGCCGTGTTCGATTATTCCGCCCGAATCGACAAAGCGCAGCTTACGGCCGAGACGATCCGCGTGCCGGAGGAAGAACTGGCCCGCGCCCATGCCGCGGCCGATCCGCGGCTGCTCGAAGCGGTCCGCCGCGTGGCCGGCAACATCCGCGATTTTCAGACGGCGATTCTGCAACGCGACGTGCGGGTCGAACGGCCCGGCGGGTACTTGGTGCAACGATATCGGCCGCTGGAGCGGGTGGGCATTTGCGTGCCGGGCGGGGCCGCCGCTTATCCGTCGACCGTGTTGATGACGGCCGTGCCCGCCCAAGTGGCCGGCGTCAAGCAGTTGGCCGTGGTCGCCCCGCCCACCAAGTTCGGGGCCTACAACGCCGACATGCTGGCCACCTGCCGCGAGCTGGGCATCGGCGAGGTCTATCGCCTCGGCGGGGCCCAGGCCGTCGCCGCGCTGGCCTACGGCGTCGAGGGCGTGCCGCGGGTCGACAAAATCGTCGGGCCAGGCAACCTCTTCGTGGCTTTGGCAAAAAAATACGTTTTCGGCGAAGTGGACATCGATTCGATCGCCGGCCCCAGCGAAGTGGTTGTGATCGTCGATCGTTCGAGCCGGCCGGAGTTCACGGCGATGGACCTGATCGCACAGGCCGAGCACTCGCCCGGCGCGAGCGTGCTGAGCGGTTGGGAGGCGGACGT
>CAYMQL010000371.1:0-3683 GCA_964392255.1 uncultured Planctomycetaceae bacterium
TGGGTTTCGGGAGTCTCGCCATGCACCGTCGGCCGCTGCAATTTGCGTTGGGCTTCGCGGTTTTAGTCGCCGCCGTCGAGGTTTTTTCGGCCGAGATTACGGCCCAGCGTTCTGAAAACGGCGCCGTCGTCAAAATCGACGGCCGGTTGTTCGCCGAGTACTGCGTGCGGTCGGGAACCAAGCCGATCCTGTGGCCGATCATCGGTCCGACGGGCAAGCCCGTGACGCGCGACTTTCCGATGGCCGAGCGGGCGGGCGAAGCCAAAGATCATCCGCATCACCGTTCGCTGTGGTTTACGCACGGGGACGTCGGCGGCGAAGATTTTTGGGCCGAACCGCCGCACGGGGGCGGCGTCATCCAACATCTTCGATTTCTGGAAGTTTCAAGCGGCAAGCCGGCGGTCGTGGCGACCGAAAACGCCTGGATTGCGCGCGACGGCCGAAAGCTATGCGAAGACCGGCGGCTGTTGCGATTCGACGCCGAGGGCGATGCCCGCTGGATCGATTTCGACGTTACGCTCGTTGGCGGCGAGGCCGCAGTCCGATTCGGCGACACAAAGGAAGGCACGTTCGGCATTCGCGTGGCGCAGTCGATGAGCGTCGATGCCCAAAAGGGCGGCCGGATCGTCAACAGCCTTGGGCACCGCGACGCGGCTGCTTGGGGACGCGCCGCCCCGTGGATCGATTATCACGGGCCGATCGACGGTCGGACGGTGGGCATTGCGGTGTTCAACCATCCGAGCAGTTTTCGGTATCCCGCGTTTTGGCACGTGCGAACCTACGGCCTTTTGGCGGCCAATCCGTTCGGATCTCGGAGTCTTACGGCGGGACGAGCGCCGGACGGAAGTTTCACGCTGGGCGCAGGCGGCCGCGTCACGTTTCGCTACCGCGTGTTTCTTCATTGCGGCGACGAGCGAGAGGGCAAGGTTGCCGAGGCGTTTGCCGCCTATCGCGACGAAGTAAAATAGGCAAGCGGCGTTGGCGTGTTCGATTATTCGGAGGCGTCTCTTTTTGTGCCGCAGCCGGAAGCCGTGCCGATCGATCGGTCGGATGCGAGCTGCATCTTCTTTTGCGGCAGGGTTTAGCGTCGTGCGTTGAACCTTGCGGCCCTTGGAATAGAAGCAAAATCTTCCCTGGATACTCAGTCGATTTTCTCGCCTTATATTGCCGATAGGTTTCTTTGTCGGCAATCACCCCATTTTATCCCAACGGCTCGATAACGCGCATCTTGCCGCGTTTCGCGCAAAGACAGGAGAACTTGGCCAACGATGTTGACTCGTTTTCAACAACTAGAAAGCATTCACGAGCTGAGAGAATACGTCAACAACACAATTTGCGGTCATTATCAACTACAGGCTGGGGCATTTCGTATGACGGAACGGGTATTGATTCGGGGCGACAAACCATGCGGGATCATGTTTTGCCTCCACGGCCCGAGGGCAACCAAGTTTACCGCGATTTGGGAGACCGACCGGAATCAAGTGCTGTTCTATGGTTCGCGGGGCGAACGGTTTCTTAAGACCCAGTTGCACGAGGCGCCGCGGTTGGAGTCGGCGGCTGCTTAGGGGGCGACATGCGACGCGGAACACTGCGAATCCCCATCGCCGGGATTGACGCCGAAACGATTATAGCGTATACATAAATACACTATCCCAAAAAGGCGAGGTTGCATCCATGTTGGTTTTATCCCGACGCGAAAGCGAGCGTATTCGGCTTGGCGAGTCGATTGTAGTCACCGTGGTGAAATTGGCGGGCGATCGCGTGCGGCTGGGGATCGAGGCCCCGTCGGACGTGCTTGTGTTGCGGGACGAATTGGAGCGACGCGAGTGCGCGGCGCAGCGGATCGGAGCGGCGGTCCGCTAATTTGAATGTTGCCCGACGCGCAGCAAAAAAGCTTCCCCCGGCAGGTCTTTCATTGCCGGGGGAAGCCCATATCGTCGGAATCGCCTCGGGCGCGGCTAGGCGCGGGGGCGAACGATGCCGGTCAAACCGCTGTAGTCCGACCGATCGCTGGGATGCCACAAGGGCTCGCCGCGAAGCACCCGCTCTGCCAGAATATCGATTTTTGCACGCGAGCCGGCGGGCGCATCGGTCGCGGCAAAGCTCTCTGTTTCTTCGGGCGAGAAATCCTCGTCGTGACCGCACTCTAAAATGGCTTCGAACACGTTTCTCATTACGTACAACTCCATCGAAAAAACCAGTTTTGTCCCCAAGGCCGTGAAAGCCCACCGGCGGTTGCGCCGCCGCGGACGACCGGGGACCGAAAAACCCTCGCGACGCCATGCGCGTTAGGCGTGGTGGGAAATCATAGACCTGGCCAACCAGGTCGGCGCCGCGAAACCTAAACACTCCATTATCGCCGAATTAAAAGAAGAGTCAAGGGATACGTTGAAAAAATGCCCCAAAACCTACCGGAAGGCCCGAAAGACCCGTTATTTCGCATCCCCAGACGATGAGGAGGACGCGGAATCCGGTTTCTGGGCCGTGGGCTTTGGGGGCTCGTCATGATGGCGGGTTTCGTACTCTTCGGCCAAAACCGACGGGCAGACCTCTTCGACGCCGCATTGTGGGCAAACAATGCGGATTAGATCGCTGCTGCTGAGTTTCAGCCGATGCGCTTGGCAGATGTCATACAGCTCTTTGAGGTGTTTGCAGGTCATGGCTGAATTGTAACGGATCGACCCATTTTCGCAAAACATTTTTCGTGGTTTTTTCGCCCGGATGGGTGGTGAAAACCTTCGCGGCTGAAAGGATGCCGAGGTTGTTGCTTGGCCGGCGGGCTTGAAGGACCCGGAAATAGTCGCCAAACTGGAGTCGCGACGATCGGGAGGGGTTCATTTCCGTCGGCGGCAGTCGAAAAGGGGCCTGTACGGAATTTTGTGTCAGGCAATCAGCAGCCTGCAAAATCCCCGGCAAAGGGGACAGTCCCATTTTCGCTGACACGAAAATTGGGACAGTCCCTCGAAAAGCGTCCCCCCGAACACCGGCCGGGGGGGCGGGGTTGCATCGCGAGCAAGTTTTTCGAGGTGTTTGCATGTCCTGGTTCCAGCACGCTATCGAATTGCCGCTGTTTCCGCCCGGTTTCCATCCGATCACCCGGCGAGTGATCGAGGCTGCTCCCGAAATCGCGCAGATTCGCGTCGGTTTGCTGCATGTCTTTTTGCAGCACACCTCGGCATCGCTGACGATCAACGAAAACGCCGATCCCGACGTGCTGGCCGATCTCGACGGGTTGTTCGATTCGCTGGTCCCCGAGGATTTTCCGTACCGTCATACGATCGAGGGCCCCGACGACATGCCGGGACACGTCAAGTCGTCGCTGTTGGGCTGCTCGCTGACGATTCCGATTCGCGACGGCCGCCTCGCTTTGGGCACATGGCAGGGCATCTGCCTCTGCGAGCATCGCCATAACGCCGGCCGCCGCCGGTTGATTTTGACCGTCGAAGGACAGTGACCGGCTTGATGCGTGGGCAACGGGGACAGGCACATTTCTCAGCCATAAATGGCCGAAAAACGAGCCAGTCCCCTTTGCCCGAACTCAGTCCCCTTTGCCCGTGCTACGGTCGCTCGACGATCTTAGCCAAGGCCAACAGCTTGGAGCTTGCCCGAAGCTCTTGGGCGCGGACGGCGGCGGGATTGATCTCGAAGAGATCGGAAGAGCGTCGTGTAGGGAAAGAGTGTAG
>CAYMQL010000372.1:0-3670 GCA_964392255.1 uncultured Planctomycetaceae bacterium
GGCTTTCGACCTGGGAGGCGTAGATCGACTGCCGGCCGGAAAGGATGAACGACAAGGTACAGACCCACAACGAGGGCAAGAGCAGCGAATAGCCGCCGGTCATCTCGCTGACGATAATGAGGGTCGAAAAAGGCGTTTTTGCGGCGGCGGCGAAAAATCCCGCCATGCCCACGATCACGAAACTGGCGGGATGGGGCGCCAAGTTGGGCCATAGATGGTGCAAAGCAATCCCCAACGCTCCGCCGCCGCAGCCCCCGATCACCATCGAAGGGCCGAACACTCCGCCCGATCCGCCGCTGCCGATGGTCAGGCCCGTGGTGAGAATTTTTCCCAGAGCGATCAAAAGCAGGACGGTTGCGCCGATATTCGCGTCTTGATTGACGGCGTTTTGGATGGAGGAGTATCCAAAGGCCAAAACGGCCAGGACTTGTTCGGGCGGGCCGTCAAGCGAATATTTGGCGAAAAAGTACAGGCCCACGGCCACCAAGCCGGTCAGAAAAGCCCCGATCGCCGGCCGAAAATGCGGCAAGATGGGAAGGCGTTTGAACGCCCGCTGGCAACCGTAGAACGTCCGCGTGTACAACGTGGCTAGCAGAACCATAAACAACGCCAGCAGCAGATAGGGGCCAAGCTGCCAGGGATCTGTAAACGTGAGGTCGGGTATGCTGAACAGGGGCTGCCAACCGCTGAACATGCCGAAGACGCAGTACGAAATGACGCTGGCGATTCCGGTGGGAATGATGACTTCCGGCTCGAACTCGGGCGAACGATACATGACTTCCGCGGCAAACATGGTTCCGGCCAATGGTGCGCGGAAGATGGCGCCGATGCCCGAGCCCATGCCGGCGGCCATCAGGATGCGATGTTCGGCGGGCCGCAATCGCAGCAAATGGGCCAGCAGCGACCCGAAGCCGGCGCCGATTTGGGCGATTGGGCCCTCCCGGCCGCCGGATCCGCCCGTGCCCAGCGTTAGGGCGCTGGCGACGATCTTCACCAGCGGCACCCTGGGCCGAATTTCTCCCTGTCGGTTGTGATAGGCGGCAATGGCCGAATCGGTGCCGTGTCCCTCGGCTTCGGGCGCCGCCGTATAGACGAGAATGCCGCTGAGGAGCCCGCCGAGGGTTGGTATAGCCAGCAACATCCACGGCCAAAGCGGATGCTGCACCGGCGGAAGCCAAGCCATCTCGGGTTCTCCGCCCGGTCGAGGTTCGGGACAGTAGCCGGCCCACATGCCCAGCGCATAGTGTTCGGCGGCGCGTGTGGCGACATAAAAGACGATCGCGCCGCCGCCCGCCACGATGCCGACCAAGCCCGCGAGGGCCAAAAGCCGAACCTGACTGCGAAGGCGATCTCCGCCGAGTTGGAAAACCCCGGGGAGCCAGCCTCGACGAGGCTGCGCCGGGCGCGCGAATTTCGGAAAAAACCCCATGATCCTCGGTTTGCGTCCTGCCGTTCGGCCCGATAGCCCCGCCAAAAAGGTGCATCGTATCGGAAGCCGCCGCGCGTGTCAAAGGCACGGCGCAGCGGGTGCGCGGCAATGGATTGTGGTGGTTTGACGAAAATACACCGTAGGGTGCCGTGCTTGCACGCACCATTGCAGGGCAGACTTTCGCCAAGTGCGTTCCCGAGCAAATGGTGCGTGCAAGCACGCACCCTACGGATTTTGCCCATCTTGGCCATTAAAATTATTGCACACCCCGCGGCGGTGCAGGGCGGCAATCGCCGCTACACGACCAGCACGTCGGGGCCGGGGCGGTCGAGACAGAGCAGTACGTTCAGATAGTCGCGCAGATGGCGGGTGAGCAGGAAGTGTTCGCGCACGAACTCGTGGCCGTTCTGGCCCATCCGCATTCGTTTTTCGGCGTAACGCAGCAGATAACGGATGCGATAGGCGGCCCCGGCGGGCGAATGGACCAGGAAGCCCGTGTGATAGTCGTGGACCTGCAACGTGATGCCGCCGCAGGCCCCGCCGATCACGGGCTTGCCCTTCCATAGCGATTCGGTCACGGTCAAGCCGAAGCCTTCTTTCAACGATTTTTGCAGCACCACGACGGCCGAGCGTTGGAGAATGTTGATCGTGCGATGGGCGTCGGGCGGAAGCATCAGCACCTTGATGTCGTCGTCGCCGGCCGCGCGGTCCAGAACTTCGCGCAGCACCTCGGCCCCTTCGGGATCGTCGTCGGCCGGTCCGCCGGCCAGAGCCAACTGCATCTCGGGATAGTACGGCTTCAAGAGGCGGTAGGCCTCGATCACGCCCAAGGGGTCTTTGAAGCGGTCGAACCGCGATACCTGGAGCAACAACGGCCGGTCCGGGGCGATTTTCAATCGCGCGAGCGTTTCCAAGCGTTCCGTCTCCGGAATCGGGCAGTTTTTCTCCGAAAGCGGATCAATCGACGGCGCCGCCAGGAACATCGGACACTGCAACGCCCGGGCAAACGCCGGCATCGAGAAAATCGCGGCCCGATAACGGGGCATCGCCGCTTCCAGGTGCTTCCAGACGCCGCGGTCGGGCTGAGAAGCGTCGATATGGCAACGCCACACCCAGCGGGCCACCTGGTCCTCGGGCGTGAACTGCGGCAGGTAGATCGGCTGCGGGTCGTGGATGAACACAACGTCGGCTTGCAGATTCAGACGCTCGGCGTTTTCGCGGTTCACCTCGTAATGCAGCTCGAAGTCTTGTTTTTTCAGCGCAACGGGATGGCCCTGCATTCCGTTGTGAAACGCCTTGGTGACGTGGTAAAAGTCGGGCGGCGCGGTAATCACTTCCCAGCTCGCGTCGAGCCCCAGCTCGCGCATCAACGGCACCATCCAGCCGAGAATTTCGGCCACGCCGCCGCCGGTCCTCGTGGAATTGACATGTACGACGCGCATTCCGGCGAGCCGCTCGCCCAGCCGGCGCAAACATTGCACTTCCTGGTGTCCTACGACTTCCTCATAACGATCGAGCAACGTCATGGTTTCGCCTATCAGGTTGCGGTGGAATGCAGAAGATACTTGTCGAAGACTTCCTTCATTTCACGCCGCAACTGGTGCAAATTAAGGAAGTAGAAGTCGATCGACCGAAGCCGGGCCAACAGGGCGGGATCCACTTCGTGATGTTCGAGCCAGGCCGAAAAATCGTCGGTCGCATTGTCGGCGCGCCGACGGCCTTCGTAAATATGGAAAAACAACGAGCGCAGCGACATCTGCGGAATCGCTTCGGCCAATGCCACGGGCGTGTAAATCCGCTGGCCGGTGTCGTAGGCCACGACCCGCGACGCCAGCAAATGCAGCTCGAATCCCGGGCGGCACCACGGCACGCGGTCGAGGTTCCAGAGCCGGTCTTCGAGAATTTCAACCAACTTGGCGCGCAGATCGGCCGTTGTGGCATACCGGTAGGGGTCGACCAGTCCCAATTGTTCGCCGATCACGTGGTCGCCCAGCGCGTCCCAGCACCAGCGGGCAAGATCGTTGGGAAACTCGTTCAGCTCGAAATAATCTTCGAGCGTGCAACGCAGCATGTGGTGTTCCAGCACGTTGTCCGAAACAGCCCGCACCGCCGTCAATAGCTCGCGCAAGTTTGAACAGCTCTGCCCAATCGGACAACGCGCCAAGCTGCAATCGTAAATGGCAAATGGTTCCATCACAAACCCTTGTCGGTTTCGGAGGCGCCGGAACACATAGATTGTAT
>CAYMQL010000373.1:0-3666 GCA_964392255.1 uncultured Planctomycetaceae bacterium
ACATGTTTACCCAGGGACAATTCGACGTAGCGGTCGCTTCACACGTCTTAGAACATCTGCCTTTTTCGCTGTTTCGAAAGTCACTAGCCGAATTGGCTCGTGTGGCTCGACATGCAGTGATCTATCTGCCACATGCTGGACGCAAGTATGAAATGCGGTTGGTGCGACATCAACGAACGCGAGAGTTTAGCTTGCGGCTTTATGTACCACCGCTGAAGACACGAATCGACGGCGAACACGCAGAACTACAGCATAACTGTCATTATTGGGAACTGGGATTTCCAGGCTTTACTGTCAAGCATATCTCAGCAATTCTTTCCGACTACTTCCGTATTGATCGCTCCTACGTTAACCGAGACTGGGACTATTCCTACAACTTTGCCTTGACATCGCTGGAATATAAATGACACAAGCCATTGCTGGTACGCTCGGCCAGCCTATAAGAATTCGCACAAGGCTAGTTTCCGGCGTTGCATGGACCATCATGCTGGCGATCGCCACTCAGGGCAGCGCCCTGCTGTGCTCTGTAATATCCGCCCGTCTGTTGGGATGCGACGCCTACGGCCGATTGGCCATGCTGCTGAGTTTGATTGCGGCATTCACGAATTTCGCCGGAATGGGCCTTGGCGTCACCGCAACCAAGGCGGTTTCGGAGTTTCGCAATCGGGCCCCAGATCGCGCCGGAAGGATTCTCGGACTTTGTGCGCTCGTTACCGCCACGGCAGGCTTAATCTACGCGACGGTCTTGGTTGTTTGCGCGCCCTGGATCGCTGGCGAGTTTCTCAAGTCGCCCGGGATGGTCAACGAAATTCGTCTGTGCAGCGTAGCCGTGTTGTTCATGACCATGAACAACTACCAAGTGTCAGCCTTGCAGGGCATGGAGACTTTTTCCATGCTTACCCGCGTGGCGTGCATTCTTGGTCCGATCACCGTTGCGCTAACCCTAGGGCTAACATGGTCGTTTCGTTTGACCGGTGCGGCTATGGTTACGGGGCTGGTTGCCTTGATCTCTTGGGCATTGCATCAAGTCATGCTCCGAAAAGAGACACGTCGCTGGGGTATTCGCATTCGCTATGATCATCTCTGCCAGGAATTACCCGTGTTGCATAGCTTTACGCTGCCGGCGGCGATTTCCGCTGTTGTTGGCGGCATTGCCTTGAGCGGTGCCAGCGCCGTGCTGGCTCGCCAGCACGGCGGATTTGAACAACTGGCCATCTTTAGCGCCGCTAACACGCTTCGCTCCATTGCTCTGTTCCTGCCCAACCGGATATCGCGAGTCTCCCTGCCGATACTCTGTAACCTGAGGGCGAATAACGATGCCGGCCGATACCAAAAAACATTTTGGACATGCCTGGTTTTCAACATGGGTCTGACAGCCGGATTGGCGGTGGTCTTATACGCGATTGCGCCTCTTGTGCTGGCGATGTTCGGTCGCAGCTTCGCGGTGGGACGTGCAATGCCGGCGATGCTTCTGGCTTCGGCGGTTGCCGAAACCACGGCCATTGGTTTGTATCAAGTGGTCTACAGTCACGGAAAAATGTGGACGCATTTGGCCATTTGCAGCCTTTGGGCCGCCATTCTGCTGGGCATGACGATGTGGGTTGCCAACAGCAACGGCGCCGCCGGCATGGCCGGTGCGTATCTCACCGCATGGACCACGGCAGCCATTTTATTCGCAGTAGCCGCTCGACGATTGTCACCCAAGGACGGTCTCCGTCAAGAATCATTTCTTCACTAAAGGCAAACCACAATTTCATGCCGAATACGCCACAAGCCAAGTCGCTGCCAGGATTGCACGAAGCCGTGGCCGAGGAAGTGCGGCGATTCGTGCCGTCCCCCGCCTGCATCCTCGACATTGCGGCAGGACAAGGCGCGCTCAGTAAGACACTACGCAACCTGAGCTACACGGTGATCGCCAACGACATCGACCGCTCGGAATGGGCACTGCCGGATCAGCCACTGATGCAAGTGGATTTGAACACATCGTTCTCGACGTCGTTTGCCAATCGCGGGATCGAAGCCATTGCTGCGGTGGAGATCATCGAGCACTTGGAGAACCCCCGCGCTTTTCTGCGCGAGTGCCGTGCGATAGTGCCCGCAGGAGGCTACTTACTGGTGAGCACCCCCAATGTCACCTCCGCGTTTTCCCGGGCAATGTATTTCCGTCTGGGGACAATGCCCTTCTTTGTGCCTTATGAATATCATCATTCCGGACATATCACACTCCTTCCCCACTGGCTGCTGAAGGAACATGCCGAGGCCACCGGTTGGGAGATCGTCCGAGTGCGATTCGCCGGCCATAACGAACCGACGACAATATTACAGCGCGTCAGCACAGCGTGCGCGCAGTTCATCGGGCGATTCAGTTGTGCGGAAGAACGACGGCTAGGCTGCGTCTTGTTCATACTGCAAAGGAGCAGAGCGTGAGCAGACCTGAGATTAGCGTTGTCGTGCCGCTATACAACAAATCGCTGTATATCGAACGTACCATACGATCAATTCTTGCACAACAATGCGCAGATTTCGAAATATTGGTTGTCGACGACGGTTCAACCGATGGCGGCGGATCGTTGGTCGAGGCCCTGAACGATCCGCGAATCTTGCTGGTACGGCAAAATAATCAAGGACGTTCGGCGGCCCGCAATCGCGGCGGCAGGGAAGCGAGAGCCGAGTTGGTCGCACTGCTCGACGCCGACGACGAAATGGGGCCCGGCCACCTTTCGGCACTACTGCGGCTCCGACGGTTGTTTCCTCAGGCCGGACTCTACGCCACCGGCTACCGCAAGACATTTCACCGCAATTTATCGTTGGAGATAAGCGTGCGACCCAGTGGACAAATGAAGCCCGTGCTGATCGATAATTACTTTGCTTATGCCACTCGCAATATCGTTTGCAGTAGCAATGTAGCCTTGCCACGGACAGTACTGCAAGAAATGTGCGGCTTCGCCCAAAATGAAACTTGGGGCGAGGACCTTGACCTCTGGGGTCGCGTGGCCCTGCGTTATCCGCTGGCCTACGACCCACAAGTCTACAATACTTATCATTGTGAGGCCTGCGGTCGCACGCCGCTTTCACAGCCTAAAATGGTGTTTCCATTCATTCGATCGGCCACGGCTGCCTTGCATACCGGCAGCGTTCCCGACCATCTTGTCGATTCTCTACGCGAGTATTTGCACTTGCTTTGGTTGGACCTTTGCTACCGTGCTATCGACTGCGGAGCCCGGCTAGAGGCAATGCGGATATTGCGGGATGAGTTGCCCCAAAGCCATACCTATGCCAAGACAGCGCGGTTGCTCAAACTATTGCTGCGTGTTGCCCCGCTACCGACGGTGAGCTTCCTGCTCAGGCTGTTGCGCTCTCGATACGGCATCCTCTTGGAGCGATCGGGGCTACATTTTCCGGGGTTGAACCACAAACTGACCGATTAACAACGAATCGTAATCAATCAGCCATGCGACGCGTATTGCACTGTGTCGGCGGGATGAACCGCGGCGGGGTTGAAACCTGGCTCATGCACGTGTTGCGGCGGATCGACCGCCGGAAGTTTCAGATGGACTTTCTGGTGCATACGGATAAGCCGTGCGCCTACGACGAAGAAATACGCAGCCTTGGCTCGCGGATTATTCCCTGCCCGGCGGTTCATCGCCCGTGTCGATTTGCGCGCAA
>CAYMQL010000374.1:0-3659 GCA_964392255.1 uncultured Planctomycetaceae bacterium
CCCCGTTGGGGTTTGTGCGACTTCCACGGTTTTCGACCCAGGGTAGCCGCTGCGCAGCAACCCTGGGCTATCCTACAAAAGCCCTTCGGGCTAAGCACCGCAACGCAAAGTGTGGAATGCACCCGCGTCGACAGAAATCCAAACAGCGGGCGATAGAGGCAAAAGCGACGATTAGAATCATGCATTTGCCGCTGTGGGGGAAAATAGGTAAAATCATTGTTTTTGCTACGGTGCCGCAGAGACGCGGCGGCCAAAACGTCGCCTGCTTGGAGTGCCCCATGCCCCGATACAACCCCGCCGTCATCGAACCCAAATGGCAACGATTCTGGGAAGAAAACCGCACTTTCGCGTGCCCTAGATTGCCAAAAGACCGCAAATTATATGTCTTGGACATGTTCCCGTATCCCAGCGGCGACGGACTGCACGTCGGGCACCCCGAAGGTTACACCGCCACCGACATCGTTTGCCGCTTCCATCGCATGAAGGGCACGAGCGTGATGCACCCGATGGGCTGGGACGCCTTTGGGCTGCCCGCCGAGCAACATGCCAAAAAAACCGGCACCCATCCGCGGGCGACCACCGAAAAAAACATCCAAAACTTCCGCCGGCAATTGAAAATGCTCGGTTTCTCCTACGATTGGGACCGCGAGGTGGCCACGACCGATGTGGATTACTTCCGCTGGACGCAGTTTATCTTTCTGGTGTTGTTCGACACGTGGTTCGACGAGTCGCAGCAGCGCGGCCGGCCGATCGCCGAACTGCCGATCCCGGAGGAAGTTGCCGAACAAGGCGACCAGTCCGTCGAGCGCTATCGCGACGAGCATCGGCTGGCCTATCAGCTCGAGGCCCCCGTGAACTGGTGCCCGGCGCTGGGCACCGTGTTGGCCAATGAGGAAGTTCAGGGCGGCGTGAGCGAGCGCGGAGGGCATCCCGTCGTTCGCATTCCGCTGCGGCAGTGGATGCTGCGGATCACTTCCTATGCCGATCGATTAGAAAAGGACCTCGACGGGCTCGACTGGTCCGAAGGCATCAAACTCTTGCAGCGCAATTGGATCGGCCGCAGCACCGGCGCGGAGGTTGACTTCTTCGTCGGCACTTTTTTGGAAGACGGCAAACCTTCGCAGAAAGAATACGACGGCTGGCTCGTGGATCGCAAGTTGGCCGGCTGGCCGCGAAAGCCGAGCGACGAGGTGCTGCGAATCTACACCACCCGGCCCGATACCTTGTTCGGCGCGACCTACATGGTGATCGCGCCCGAGCATCCGTTCGTCGAGCGGCTGACCTCGCCGCAGCAGGCCGAGGCGGTTCGCGAGTATTGCCAGCAGTCGGCCCGCAAAAGCGATCTGGACCGCACCGATCTGGCCAAAGAAAAGACGGGCGTATTCACCGGCTCGTACGCGATCAATCCGGTCAACGGCGAGGCGATTCCGATTTGGGTGGCCGACTACGTGCTGATCAGCTACGGCACCGGCGCGATCATGGCCGTGCCCGCCCACGACACCCGCGATTTCGAGTTCGCCAAGCAGTTCGGTCTGCCGATTATTCCCGTGGTTGATCCGGGCGAGACCACAACCTCCCCTCTCTCTTTGGGAGAGGGGCCGGGGGTGAGGGCGGCAGCAATGCAAATAGGGGAGAGAGGAGAGGGGAGAGGGAAGAGAGAAAACGTAAACGCGACGAACGACGCGGCTCAGATTCATCCTTCATCCTTCATCCCTCATCCTTCCGCCAGCCCTCACCCTAACCCTCTCCCAAAGGGAGAGGGGACTGTTGCGGCTTTCATCGCCGACGGCGTGGCCATCAACTCCGGCCCATACGACGGAATGCCGACGGCCGAGTTCAAACAGCAAATCGCCAAGGACCTTGCTGCCAAGGGAATCGGCCTCGCGGCGGTCAACTACAAGCTGCGAGACTGGCTTTTTAGCCGGCAGCATTTTTGGGGCGAGCCGTTTCCGATCCTCCACGAGTTGGACGCCGAGGGCGCGCCGACCGGCCGGCTCCGTGCATTGGATCCCGAAGACCTGCCGTTGGACCTGCCGGCGAAAATGACTTTCGACGCCAAGCACGACGAGCCGACGCCGCCGTTGGACAAGGCCCCGGACGACTGGCTCTACGTAACGCTCGACGGCCGCCGCTACAAGCGTGAGACGAACACGATGCCGCAATGGGCCGGCTCGTGCTGGTATTATCTTCGGTTTCTCGATCCGAAGAACGACAAGGCCCTGGTCGATCCGCAGGTGGAGAAGGCCTGGATGCCGGTCGATCTGTACGTCGGCGGGGCGGAACATGCCGTGCTGCATTTGCTCTACGCCCGGTTCTGGCACAAGGTGCTTTTCGACCGCGGCCACGTGCAGACGCCCGAGCCGTTCCAAAAATTGGTCAACCAGGGCATGATCCTCGGCGAAAACGGCGAGAAAATGTCGAAAAGCCGCGGCAATGTGGTCAATCCCGACGAGGTGGTGCGCGAATACGGGGCCGATTCGCTCCGGCTGTACGAAATGTTCATGGGCCCGTTGGAGGCCGTAAAGCCTTGGAGCATGGACGGCGTCAGCGGCGTGCGCGGCTTTTTAGACCGCGTCTGGCGAATGATTTTGGACGATCGGGCCGAGGCCGTGAAGTTGAACGCCGCGGTGCAAGACGCCGAGCCCACGGCCGAGCAAAACCGCATGTTGCACAAGACGATCAAAGCGGTCTCGACCGATCTGGAAAACATGTCGTTCAACACGGCCATCGCGCGGATGATGGAGTTTACGAACTTTTTTCTCAAGGAAGAAGTGCGGCCGAAGGCGGCGATGGAAAAACTCGTCTTGTTGCTTTCGCCGTTCGCGCCGCACGTCGCCGAAGAGCTTTGGGAAGCGTTGGGCCGCAAGACAACGCTGGCCTACGAATCCTGGCCCAAGTTCGACGAGGCGGCCATCCGCGAGGACACGGTCGAAGTGCCGGTCCAGATCAACGGCAAGCTGCGCGGGCGGATTTCGGTCGCCGCCGGCGTGGATAAAACGGCCCTGGAATCGGCCGCCCGCGCCGACGCAAAAATCGCCGAAATGCTCGCCGGCAAAACCGTCGCAAAAGCGATCGTCGTGCCGGGCCGAATGGTGAATTTCGTGGTGAAGTAGTTGGCGATTCATGCGGCGGCTTGAAAAGAACGCGCGGCCGATGGGAAAATTAGGCGTGGATTCAAAGATTCAACAGCCCTTTCCAACCGCCGGCAAGAATAACCGGCCCTTTTGCTCTTAGCTGCAATGACAACCACACCGCCTCCGACGCGCGACGAGTTGGTCGGTCTTTATCTGGACCAACTGCCCTACAAGCCGTATCGCGTGCAAGAAGAGGCGCTGCTGGCATGGTTTGCGTCGGAACAGGGCGTGCTGGTTTGCACGCCCACCGGCACCGGCAAAACCCTGATCGCCGAGGCCGCGCTGTTCGAGGCGCTGCACACGGGAAAAACCGCCTATTACACCACGCCGCTGATCGCCCTGTGCGAGCAGAAGTTTCGCGAAATGCAATCGGCCGCGGTCAAATGGGGATTCCATCCCGAGGACGTCGGCCTGGTCACCGGCAACCGACGCGAGAACCCCGACGCCCGGGCGCTGGTCGTCGTGGCCGAAATCCTGCTAAATCGGCTTCTTCACAGCGGCGGCGGAAAAGGGGACAGTCCCCAT
>CAYMQL010000375.1:0-3659 GCA_964392255.1 uncultured Planctomycetaceae bacterium
AGTAAACGCGGGAGATTCGAACATAAACGCGGGGAACCCCGCTCGGGCCGGCAGCGTCTACTATAATAAGAGAAGAGAGCCGTAGCCGATTGTTCGGGATACCCCCATGTCGAGCGATACCCCCGTTGTTTCCATGCCGCCGCCGCCCGCCCCGGTCGCTCCGCCGACCGAGTGCGAGGTCGTCATCGAGCAGCGGTTGCGGCAGACCCAGCGACAGGTCAAAGGCGTGGACATCGCCGCAGGGCTGGTCGCGCTGGCGATCGGGGTGCTGCTCTACTTGCTGGCCGCGGCCCTGGTCGATCACTGGCTGATCGCCGGCGGGCTGGGCGTTCGGGGGCGGTTGTGGTTCTGGCTCGGGCTGCTTGCGGCCGTGGGCGTCTATTTTGTTTGGCGATTGCTGCCGATGCTGTTGGGACGGATCAACCCGATTTTTGCGGCCGCCGCGATCGAGCAGAGCCAGCCGTCGCTGAAGAACAGCCTGGTCAATTTTTTGCTCCTGCGCGGTCGGCGGCAGGAGGTGGCCCCGCCCGTTTATCAGGCCATGGAGCATCGCGCGGCCGTCGACCTGGCGCATGTCGAGGTCGGCGCGGCGGTCGATCAGACGCATTTGATTCGCTTGGGCTACGTGCTGGCCGCGGTCGTAGCGGTGTTCGGCTTGTATCTGGCGCTTTCGCCGAAGAATCCGATTCGCTCGGCGGCCCGGGTGTTGTGGCCGTGGTCGGGCGTCGCAGCGCCGACGCGCGTTTCCATCAGCAACGTGCGGCCGGGCCATGCCGCCGCGTTTGTCGGCGAATCGGTCGGCATTTCGGCCGAGGTCGCGGGGCTCGACGACGACGAGCAGCCGCTGTTGATCTACAGCACCGCCGACGAACAAACGGTCGATCAGTCGATTCCGATGACGCGGCCGGCCGGGGCCTATCGCTACGAATGCCGGCTTCCGCCGGGCAAGCTCGGCCTGCAACAAGACTATTTTTACAGCGTGGCGGCCGGCGACAGCCGCTCGGAGCGCTATCGCATCACGGTGCAAGCCGCCCCGACCATCGACGTCGACAAGGTGACGTATCATTATCCCGCCTACACCGGCATCGCCGACCGGACGGTCGAGCGGCAGGGCGATTTGCGAGCGATCGAAGGGACCGAAGCGACCCTGCACGCCGCAGCCAACGCGGAAATCCGACCCGGCACGGCCGAAATCGATCTCGGATGCACCGGCCGTCGCGGCGTCGGCATGTCGTCCGACGGTCGGACGGCCGTCGGGCGATTCACCTTGCGGCTCGATCCGAACGACCCCTCGCGGCCGGAATACGACTCGTATCAAATCCGCTTTTTCGACGCGCAAGGCCGGCCCAACGTGCGGCCGATCCCCCATCGCATTGAAGTGATTCGCGATCTGCCGCCAAGCGTGGAACTGCTCCGGCCGCAGCAAGAGAACGCCTCCGTGCCCGTGAATGGAAAACTCGATATCGCAGTACGGGCCGAAGACCCCGATTTCGGGCTGCGCCGCGTTGCCATTCGCGCGCGGCACAACGGCCGTTCGTTGTTGATCAAGCCGCTGCTCGAAAAACGAATGCCGGCGGCCGCTTGGCCCGGCGAGTTCTCGGCGACCTACGCCTTCGAGCCCGCCCGATTGGGACTGCGCGTCGGCGACCGCGTCGAGTATTGGGTCGAGGCCGAGGACAACAAAGAGCCCGTCGCCGGAATTGCCGCCGGCCCGAAGCAGTGGATCACTGTCGTTGACGCCGAATCGGCGACGCAGTCGGGCGGAAAATCAAGCGGCCAGCAAGGCGATCGCGCCGATGCACCGCGCGATCAAAACCAAAAACAGCAAACCCATCAGCAGCCCGAAAATCAATCGCCGCAAGAACAGCCGCCCGAAAAGTCGGGGCAGCAGCAACCGGCGTCGGCCGGGCAAGATTCGTCCGAAAAAGGACAATCCGACCAAAGCCAAGGCGAATCGTCCAAGCCGCCGCAAGCCGGCGACGATGCAACCGATGGTGAAAAAGGCCAAGACCCGGGTCGGCAGGACGGCGGCAAGTCGGATCAGGAAAAAGGCCAACAGCAAGGCGAGGCCTCCGACCAAAAACAAGGCGAAGGCGAGGCCTCCGACCAACAGCAAGGCAAAGACGGAAACTCCGGCCGGCAACAGGGCGATCAAAAAGACTCCGGCCAACAGCAAGGCGAGGCCGCCGACCAGCAGGATCGCGAACGGATCGATCCCGATACCGATCCCGGCGGCGCTATGCAGGAAATTCTCAAGGATCGGCAGCAGCAACAGCCGGAAAAACAGGATTCGTCGAAGGGCGGCGACGCAAAACCGAACGCCCAGCCGCAACAGTCGCCGCAAGGCGGAGAAAAAGCGGGCAAAGAACAGTCCGGCAATGAAAAGACCAGCGGGCAAGAGTCCGGCGGCGACCAAAAAAACGCGGCCGACGGTTCCGATCAAAAAAACGCAGCCGATCGTCGCGACCAAAAATCTCCAGCCGGTGATTCCGAGCAAAAATCGGCGGCCGACGCTCGCGATGGTCAAGAGGATCAAACCGCCGCCGGCCGACAAAAGCCCGCCGGAGACAAAACCGATCAAACGCAACCGGCCCAGGACGCGCCGGCAGCCGATCCGTCCGGCGGCCAACCGCAAGACGGCAAAGCCGACGGCAAACCGCAATCGCAGCCCGGCCGCGAGCAATCCGGCGACAAGACGCAGTCGGGCGAGCCGCAACCCGGCGAAAAACCGTCGCGAGGGACGGATCAACAACCCGGCGACGCGGAAAAGTCGGGCAAGACGCAGCCCGGCCGAGAGGGCCAATCGCACGAAATGAAACCGGCCGGCGCAGGCGAGGCATCGGGCGAGAATGCCAAGGACGATCCGCAAAAAACCCCGGCGGGAAAGCCTTCCGCCGATTCGCAGGGGCAAGCGGCCGCCGATCCGTCGGGCAACGCTCGAGAAAGCGACGTTCCACAGGCCGATCGGCAACAGCAACGCGAAGGCAAGCCCGATTCGCGCACCCCCGACGGCAAAGACGCCCCAGCAACCGGCGAGCAAGCACAGGAAGCGACCGGCGAACGAGATCAAAAAACCGCGACCGATGCCCGCGATCAAAAATCCCCGCCCGGCGGTCGCGATGCAGAAGCGCCCGGCCGCGAGTCCGGCCGATCGTCTTCTAAGGATTCCGCCGCTGGGCGACCGGAACAACCCGGCGGAGGCGGCAAGCCGGGCACGTCCGATGCGTCGCCCCCTGAATCGTCCGACCCTGCTGCCGACGAGGCGAATCTGGCCTACGCCCGGGCGCAAACTGCGCTGGCGTTGGAACACCTGCGCGACCAGTTGGCCAAAGAAAAGCCGGCACTGCTGGATCAGCTTGGGTGGACAAAGGACGATGCACGGCGTTTTCTCGACCGCTGGGAGCAAATGCAGCGTGCGGCGGCCCAGCCGGGGCCCGAGGGCGACGCCGCCCGAGAGCATCTGGACGACACGCTGCGGAGCCTGGGACTCCGCCGGGGCGCGACCGAGCTGCGCCGGGGCGCGGTCGCCGGCGATCAATCGGAGCAGGCCCGCGATGCGGCCCGATTTGCTCCTCCGCCCGAGTGGGCCGAGCAGTTCCGCGAGTACACGCGGGGCGTAGCCGGCGAGCAGAAATGACCGCTTCGGGTCTTTTCGCCCT
>CAYMQL010000376.1:0-3649 GCA_964392255.1 uncultured Planctomycetaceae bacterium
CCGACCGAATTGGAAACGGCATTGAGTGGCACCCAATCCTAAAATCAAAGGTTGATTAAGCACCAGGGCCGTTATCTTACTACGATGCCGAAAAGCGGGCAATGGAAGAGACGCTTTCCTTCATCGGTTGAGAATGCACGGTTTTGAACCTCATCCGTCGCTACGATCCGTCGCCGCACCCGTGTTCGCTTGTTGCACTCCCATGTGTTCGCTATACTGCGTGCGGGGAAACGCACCACGGGCCGAAACGTCTTATGTCCGTAGAAATGTCCGACCATAAGGAACGGCCATTGCCTGCGGCGGCTGATGAACCACGTCCCTGCCGCCTTGGTTTCGTGTTTGCACTGGGAATCGAGTCGGGCTGTTTCGAGGATCTGCTCCGAGGCGTGGTTACGATCCGCGGCGGCGGGTTCTGCATCCGCGAGGGCGGACTGCACGGCCGCCGCATGGCCTTGATCCTCTCGGGCGCCGGTCGTCAAAACGCCGCCCGAGCCGTCGAAACGCTCCTCGACGGCCATCGTCCCCAACGGATCGTCTCGGCCGGACTGGCCGGCGGAATTTGCCCGACGCTGAAACGCGGCGATATTCTCGTGGCCGATCGCCTGCTCACGACCGACGGCGGCGAGATGCCGGTCGAGCTGCCTGACGCACTGACGCGCGCGTTGGCGGCGTCGAACGTTCATCGCGGCGCGCTTCTGACGTCCGATCGCGTGGCCCGATCGCCCGAACAGCGCGAAGCGTTGCATCAGAAATACGGGGCGTTGGCCGTCGACATGGAGACCTACGCCGTGGCCGAAGTCTGTCGTCGGCGCGGGACGCCGTTCTCGGCCGTCCGCGCGATCAACGACACGGCCGGCGAGACCCTGATGCCCGACGTGGAGCGTCTGCTGGCCCAGAAGACGGGCGCGGCCCGGCTTGGCGCTGCGTTGGCCGCCGTGTGGCGCCGCCCGGCCAGCGCGAAAGAGATGTATCAGTTGCGAGAAAACGCCCTGGTGGCGTCGCTGGCGTTGGCGAAGTTTTTGAGCGACTGCGAGTTCGGCTAGCGATTTGTCGCGATTGATATTGGTACGGAGAAAGGGGGGAGCAGGATCGGAGCCGTTCCGGTGTTGTTGTTATCCTGAAAAATCCGAAAGCTCGGGCCTGGACGCGACGGCGGTTAGGGGCGACGCCTTATTCGCTTCCTGACACTTAATCCGCTTCCCCAATTCAGGCCGATTCGACGATCACGTTGGCGAACTGGATCGTGTCGGCGGTGCGAATCAGGCCAATCGCCGCCGGCACTCGTTTCTTAAACTCCGCGTGTCGCTCATACGCGACCGAAATGCCATCGAGGGCGCGGGCAAACGCCGCGCGGACGTCCGCGGCATTGTTTTCCAAAAACTCCTCGGCCATCCAGGCGTTGCCGATCGCGAAGTTCGGCCGAATCGCCCGCAGCACGTCGAGCACGGCGGGGATGTCGTCGACCAGCGCGATGTCGATGGTTTCGACTTCGGGCCAGAAGGGAAAACCGCGGTCAGCGATCACCAGCGTATTGGTGTGCCGCACGCGGCTGAGCAGGGAGTTGATCTGCGGATTGAGGATTCCGACCTTGAGCATACCAATCGATCATCCATCGCGAGCAGGCCGTCGTCCATAGCGAATCTTTGCCTGGGCATGGAGGGTTTTGACTTCATCGCAGCCGCCGGAACGTCTCCGGCGACAGTCCGAGAATGCTTTTGAATGCCCGGGAAAAATGAAACGGGTCGCTAAAGCCCAACTCGGCGGCCACCTGTTTTACGAGCGTGCCCGGGTCTTGCAAGCGCGCGGCCGCGAAGTTCATTTTCAGGCGCATCAGATATTGGTAGGGCGTTTGGTGGTCGTAGCGGTGGAACAAGCGGCAGAGATAGGCCGGATTGACGTGGCACTCGCGGGCGATCTGCGCCTGAGTGCGCAGCCGCAAGTGCTGCAATCGGATGTGCTCGCGGCAACGCCGGTACGTGGCGAAGGCGGGAGTTTCGGCCGCTTCCCACGGCATCCGGCTGTCGGCAATCTTCAGAATCAGATGTTCCAGCAATACCTCGCAGATGTGCGCACTGTAGCGGGTTCCCTTCAGGCCGTTGACGATCAAGTCGTCGAAGAGGTCTTGGATTTCGCCGGGCGCGAACACGCGAACCACCTTGCCCGGCGACAGTTCGCATTGCCGAAGGAGCCGGATGGCGCGCGATCCGGCGAAGTCCACGAAATACTTTACCAACGGATCGCGCGGATCGGCGACGATATCCTGCGAAATGCCCGGCCCGTAGAGGAAGATCGCGCCCGGCAGCAGGGCGAACTCCTCGGCAGCCAGCGTCAGGCTGCCTTTGCCGCGCGCCACCAATTCGATCGAGTGGTACGGAAACGTGTCGCGATGGATGGCATAGTCGGGGGTGCAGCGTTCGCAGCCGCCGCAGACCACGGCCACCGGCTTCGACGCCAGCGGCGCCAGGTCGAGATAGAAGCGTTTGGCTTCCAGAACCTGGGCGGAGAAGAACGCCGGCGGGGATTTCGGTTGCGGAGGGGCGGTCATGGCAATAGCAGGTCAATAATCATCATGCCCTCGTCAACTTTTGTCATAGTACGCCTATGCTTTTACGTCTATTATAGCAGATGTAGACCAAGTTGAAAAGGCAAAGCTTGGCAGGTACGATCCTGGTGAAAGGCGAGGCGACCAACGATGCTCACGAATTGCGAAACACGGCGCGACACACCGACCATAGGCAAAGACGACCTGATCGTCATCACGGGGGCCGGCGGCTTCATCGCCGGCGCACTGGCGCGGTACTTCCACGACAAAGGCTTTCGCCGGATTCGGGCCGTCGATAAGAAGCCGCTCCCCGAGTGGTATCAGCAGGTGCCGGGAGTCGAGTGTCTTTGCCTCGACGTGAGCTGCGAGGAAAACTGCAAACGAGCGTGCGAGGGCGCTTTCGAGGTCTACAACCTGGCCGCCGATATGGGCGGGATGGGCTTCATCGAGAAGTTCCGCATCGAGTGCCTTCGCACGATTCTCATCAATACGCACATGGTGGAAGCCGCGTATCAAGCGGGGGCGCAACGCTACTTCTTTTCGTCGTCGGCATGCGCGTACAACACGGAGTTGCAAAACGATCCGAATGTTCGAGCGCTGAAAGAGTCGGACGCCTACCCCGCAATGGCCGAACGCGGCTACGGCTGGGAGAAACTGCTGTCGGAGATGTTTTGTCAGGAATATTGGGCTGAGCGCGGCATGAGGACGGCGATCGCCCGATTCCACAACGTCTACGGGCCGCACGGCACTTGGGACGGCGGCCGCGAGAAAGCGCCCGCCGCAATTTGCCGCAAGGTGATTGAGGCCAAGGACAGGGGAACCGACGCCATCGACATTTGGGGCGACGGCAACCAAACCCGAAGCTTCATGTATATCGACGATTGCACGCAAGGCATCGACCGGATCATGCACTGCGAGGACTTGATCGCAACGCCGATCAACCTGGGATCGAGCGAGTTGATCTCGGTCAATACGCTGGTGAGCATTGCGGAAGAGATTGGCGGAGTGAAGTTGCGGCGGAACTATCAGCTCGATGCGCCCCAGGGCGTCGCCGGCCGAAACAGCGACAACACGATGATTAAAAAGATTCTCGGCTGGGAGCCGAGC
>CAYMQL010000377.1:0-3634 GCA_964392255.1 uncultured Planctomycetaceae bacterium
GTCCATAAACGGCAATGATGTTTACAGCAGTGGTGCAAGCACGCTCCCTACGGATTTGGAGCTTTCCGCAACAGAAACGGATTAGCAAAGCGATTTCGCCGCCGCGACGACGCTCTCGGCCGTCACGCCGAAATGCTTCAGCAGCACGCCGACCGGGGCCGAGGCGCCGAATCCGCGCATGCCGACGAACGCCCCGCCCGGACCGATGTACTTTTCCCAGCCCTGAGCAATGCCCAGCTCGACCGCCACGCGGCGCGTTACAGCGGGCGGCAGAACCGCGTCGCAATACTCGGCCGGCTGCGCGTCGAACAGTTCCCAACACGGCAGACTGACCACACGGCACTTCACGCCTTCGGCCGAAAGCTTTTCGTAGGCGTCGATGCAAAGCGCAACCTCGCTGCCGGTGGCAATTAAGATCACTTCGGGCTTGCCGTCCGGTGCGTCGGCCAATACATAGCCGCCGCGATGCAGACCGGCCGCCGAAGCATACTTCGCTCGGTCGAGCGTCGGCAGATTCTGCCGCGTGAGCACCAACGCCGCGGGCCGATCCTTGAGCGGCAGCACCGCTTTGTAAGCTTCGGCCACTTCGTTGGCGTCGGCCGGGCGGATCACCAGCAGATTCGGAATCGCCCGCAGCGCCGCCAGATGCTCAATCGGCTGATGGGTCGGTCCGTCTTCGCCCACGCCAATCGAATCGTGCGTGAACACATAGAACACCGGCAAACCCATCAGGGCCGCCAAACGAATTGCGGGGCGCATGTAATCGGTGAAGACGAAGAACGTGGCCCCGTAAGCCCGCAGTCCGCAGAGGCTCATGCCGTTGCAGACGGCGCCCATGGCGTGCTCGCGGATGCCGAAATGAAAATTGCGGCCGGCGTATCGGTCCGCCGCAAAATCGCCCACGTCCTGAAACTTCAACAGCGTGTTGTTCGACGGGGCCAAGTCGGCCGAGCCGCCCAACAGCCAGGGAATGTTCTTGGCGGCCTGATTCAACACCTTGCCCGACGACGCGCGCGTGGCCATGCCTTTGGCATCGGCCGGAAACGGCTGGATGTCGGCGTCCCAACCTTCGGGCAATTCTCGCCGCTCGATCCGTTCCAACTGCGCCGCCAGATCGGGATATTGGGCCTTGTATCGGGCCAGCGCCGCGTTCCAATCGGCGCCTAGCTTTCGACCGCGCTGGCCGACGCCGGCCTGGAAATCGGCAACCACTTCGGCCGGGACCAAAAACTTCGCGTCGGCCGGCCAGCCGTACGCCTGTTTCGTCAGGCGAATTTCCTCTTCGCCCAACGGCGCGCCATGGGCGTCGTGGCTGTTGGCTTTGTTCGGAGCGCCGTAGCCGATCACGCTGCGAACTTTGATGAGCGTCGGCCGATCGTCGGTCGCCTGAAACTTTTTGATCGCGGCGCGCAAAGCGTCCAGATCGTTGACGTCGTCGACGCTTAGCACGTTCCAGCCGTAGCCGGCGAACTTCTGCGGCACGTCTTCGCTGAAAGCCAGCGAGGTGTTGCCCTCGATCGTAATGTGGTTGTCGTCGTAAATCCAACAAAGGTTCGACAGCTTCAGGTGCCCGGCCAGCGAGGCGGCCTCGGCGCTAATGCCTTCCATCAAATCGCCGTCGCCGCACAGGGCGTAAACATTGAAGTCGAACAGCTCGAAGCCGGGCCGATTGTACTGAGCGGCCAGCCAGCGCGAGGCGATGGCCATGCCGACGCTGTTGGCGATGCCCTGGCCCAGCGGGCCGGTCGTGGTCTCGACGCCGCTGGTGTGGCCCTGTTCAGGATGGCCGGGGCAGCGGCTGTTCAATTGGCGGAACTGCCGGATATCGTCCAGCGACACGGCCGGCTGATCGGTCGGCCGCCCGTCCGGGCCCAACTGCTTCACACCCGCCAGATGCAGAACCGAATAAAGCAGCATCGACGCATGGCCGCACGAGAGCACGAACCGATCGCGATTGGGCCAGCCGGGCTGGGCCGGATCGTACCGTAGCAATTCGTTCCAAAGCACATAGGCCGCGGGCGCCAACGCCATCGGCGTGCCCGGATGCCCGCTCTTGGCCGCCTCGACGGCGTCCATCGAAAGGGTGCGAATCGTATTGATCGACAGTTGTTCAATCGGTTTTGCAGCCATGTTGTTCGGTGCGAATCGAGAATTGGACACGTTGAAACTGTTAAGTGTAAGGGCGTTGCGGCGATTCGTCAACGCGGCGGACAAGCTCGCCGGCTAAACGGTGGCGGCGACGAAAGGGACAGACGCCTATTTGCCTTTGAAAGGGCGAAAAATGAGCCAGTCCCTCGGCCTGTGAACGGTTGCCGCAGCCGGGATGAAGAACGGCGGAAGCTATATCTCGAAAACGGCCTCGATTTCGACCGCCGTGCCCATAGGCAGCGAGGCGACGCCTACGGCGCTGCGTACGCCGATGCCCGCCTCGCGCCCGAACACCTCGGCAAAAAGCTCGCTGCATCCGTTGATCACTGCCGGATGCTGGGTGAACTCGGGCGTGCAATTGACCATGCCAAAAGTTTTGACCACGCGGCCGATCCGATCGAGACTACCCAGCTCTTTGCGCAACGACGCAAGGATGGCTAGCCCGGTGAGTTGGGCCGCTCGATAGCCGGCCTCCACGTCGAGATCGGCGCCCAGGCGGCCGACCACGTATTTGCCGCTTGCATCAATCGGCCCGTGCCCCGAGGCGTATGCAAGATTGCCCACGACATTGATCGGCCGGTAGACGCCCTTCGGTTCGGGCGCGAGCGGAAGCGAAAGGCCAAGTCGAACGAGTAATTCAGCGAGTCGGGCTTCGGCGGACATAGATTAGTCAATCACTTTGTTCAAGGGATACTCGACGATGCCCCGAGCGCCGGCGGCCTTAAGTCGCGGGATGATGTGCCGGACCGTCGATTCATCGAGCACCGTGTTAATGGCGACCCACTGCTCGTCGGCCAAGCCGGAAATGGTCGGTTTTTGCAGCGCCGGCAGCAAGGCCAATACGCTCGTCAGCCGGTCGCGCGGCACATTCATCATCAGGCCGACCTTGCCCTCGGCGGCCATCGCTCCTTGAAGCATCAACACGATGTCGTCGATCTTCTGTTGCTTCCACGGAATGGCGTACGCAGCGCGATTGGCGATAAACCGCGTGGTGCTCTGCAATACTTCGTCGACGATCCGCAGATTATTGGCCCGGAGCGAACTGCCCGTCTCGGTGACTTCGACGATGGCATCGGCCAGCTTGGGCGGCTTCACCTCGGTCGCGCCCCAACTGAACTCGACCTTGGCCGTCACGCCGTACTTTGCGAGATAGCGCGTGGTCAGGCCCACGGCCTCGGTGGCGATCCGTTTGCCCTGCAAATCTTTGACGGTTTGGACCGGCGAATCCTCGGGCACGCAGAGAACCCAACGGACCGGGCGGCGGCTCACTTTCGAGAACACCAGTTCCGCCGCCTCGTGTACGTCGGATTGGTTTTCGACGATCCAGTCGTAGCCGGTCAAGCCCGCGTCCAAGACCCCGTCTTCGACGTATCGGGCCATCTCTTGAGCGCGGATCAACAGACACTCGATTTCGTCGTCGTCGATGCTCGGATAATAGCTCCGCGAGCTGAACGTGATTTTGTAGCCGGCGCGGCGAAACAACTCG
>CAYMQL010000378.1:0-3604 GCA_964392255.1 uncultured Planctomycetaceae bacterium
GTGGTCAAGGCCGCCGGCGTCCGGCCCGAAATGCTCAAACATAGCGGCCCGGCCGTCATCTTCGAGGCCGAAACCGAGGCCTACGAGGGCATCGTCAACGGCCGTGTCAAGGCCGGCGACGTGGTCGTGATCCGCTACGAAGGCCCCCGCGGCGGGCCCGGCATGCAGGAAATGCTCGCCCCCACGACCGCCATCAAGGGCATGGGCCTCGATAGCACCGTCGCGCTGATTACCGATGGCCGATTCTCCGGCGGCACCGCCGGCGCCTGCATCGGCCACATCAGTCCCGAGGCCGCCGCCGGCGGACCGATCGGCCTGTTGCAGCCGGGCGACATCGTCGAAATCGACATCCCGGGCCACGGCCTGAACGTCCGGCTGGACGAGGCCGAGTTGGCCCGCCGCGCGAAACAGTGGAAACCGCGTCCGCCGCGTTACAAAACCGGCTGCCTTGGCAAATACACAGCCCTGGCCACCAGCGCCGATACCGGCGGCGTGCTGAAGTGGGATTGAGCGGAAAAGGTAAGCGGTCAGTTGACCGCTTACGACTGACCGCTTCTCAGCTTCAATCCGTCGGACTTGCCCGGCGCGGCGTAGACAGGGAGGCTCGGAATTGTGCGCCGCGCTCGGGACAAGCCCTACAGGATCGGGGGGGCGTGGGACTCGAACTGAGGCTGCTGGGGCGGAATGCCTCGCGCCCACGGCGACGCGGCGTGGGCCCAGCGAACCACCAGCCGGCGCAACTGGCGATCCATTCGGCGATTGAATCGCAAATAGGCTCGCAACTCGACGCGCACCGGCACGTCCCAAAAGTCGCGTCCAATCATAGCATTATCGCCGGTTGTCGCGTTGTGGTTGCTCATGGCTGCGTCCTCACGCCCTCATCTCTCACTACGGAGTACAGCCCTGTTGGGTTCAGGGCATGGGAGCCGTTCCACCCGACAGGCGGGTTTTCGGGCGGCATCGCCCCAATTGCCACTTGTGGCTAATCGGCGATCGTGCTAAACTAACGTGTTTACTAGCTTGAACGCGAGGATCGGCTATGAAGGACAACATCCACCCAAAATACGTCGTCACGAAAGTGACCTGCGGCTGCGGCAACACGTTTGTCACGCGCAGCACCCAGCCGGAGCTGAAAATCGACATCTGCAACGCTTGCCATCCTTTCTATACGGGCAAGCTGAAATACGTCGACACGGCCGGCCGCATCGAGAAGTTCCAGAAGAAGTTCGCCGCCACGGGCTATACGAGCCTCAACCGCGGCAGGAAAGCGGCCCAGCCCGAGGCGGCCGAGGCGGCGCAGTAAGCGGTGGGAGTAGGTGGTTACGCGCATGCGGGTCGTCGTTCACCATTGCGTGAAACGCGCCGCGGCCCCTTGCGATTCGCGCCGCTGCGGTCTCCTGCGAGATTCCGGTCATGCACAATCCGCTCGACGAAAAACTCCGCCGCTTCGAGGAACTGGAGCGACAACTCGTCGATCCCGAGGTGCTGGCCAGCCCGCCGCGCCTGACAGCCGTCGCCCGCGAGCATGGTTCGCTGGCCAAGCTCGCTACGAAGTATCGCCGCTTCAAGCATCTGAACGAGCAAATTCGCGAGGCCAAGGAGATGATCGAGGGCGACGACCTCGACATGCGCGAATTGGCCGAGGCCGAAGTTCCGTCGCTGAAGGAAGAACGCGAGTCGCTCTGGAACGAACTGCTCGACATGACCATCGGCGGCGAGGACGCCAACCGGCCGAGTTGCATTCTTGAAATCCGCGCCGGCACCGGCGGCGAAGAGGCGGCTCTGTTCGCCCGCGACCTCTACAAGATGTACCGCCGCTTCGCCGAGGACAACCGCTGGAAGGTCGAGGTGCTCGAAATGTCGCCGACTGAGTTGGGCGGCTTCAAAGAGATCATCCTCGGCATCGAGGGCGAAGGGGCCTATCGCAAACTGCAATTCGAAAGCGGCGGACACCGCGTCCAGCGCGTGCCCGAAACCGAGGCCCAAGGCCGCATCCACACCAGCGCCGCCACCGTGGCCGTCATGGCCGAGCCCGAGGACGTCGAAATCGATCTGAAGCCAGACGATTACCGCAAAGACATTTTCCACGCCAGCGGACCCGGCGGCCAGCACGTCAACAAGACCGCGTCGGCCATCCGGCTGACGCACTACGAGTCGGGCATTGTCGTCTCGTGCCAGGACGAGAAGAGCCAGCATAAAAACTTCGCCAAGGCCCTGCGCGTGCTTAAAACCCGGCTTTACGAGGCCCGGCGCGAAGCCGAACACAAAAAACGCTCCGACGAACGCAAAACCAAGATCGGCTCCGGCGACCGCAGCGAGCGCATCCGCACCTACAACTTCCCCGAGAACCGGCTGACCGATCACCGCATCAACCTGACGCTCTACAAGCTCGACAACATCATCGCCGGCAACATTGCCCCGGTGATCGACGCCCTGACCGAGTACGAACGGCAAGAGCAGCGCGCCGCGTTTGGAACGATCGACTGAGGGATTGTTGATGGATGATTGTTGATTGTTGATCGGATATAAACAATAATCATCAATCATCAATCCTCAATCAACAATCTTCAATCATGTCGTCCCCCGAATCCTGGACCGTCGGCCGCTTGCTTACGTGGACGACGGAATATCTGAAGACGCACGGGTCGGAAAGCCCGCGGCTGGACGCCGAGGTGCTGCTGGCCGAGGCGCTGAACCGGCCGCGGATCGAGCTATACGCCACGTTTGACGACGTACCCAGCGAAGACGCCCGGGCCGCGTTTCGCGATTTAGTGCGCCGTCGGGCGGAAGGCACGCCGGTGGCCTATCTGGTCGGTCGGCGCGAGTTTTATTCGCTCTCGTTCCGCGTGACGCCCGACGTGCTAATTCCCCGGCCGGAGACGGAACTGTTGGTGGTGGCGGCCCTCGATTGGGCAAAGGGGGAAGGCGGAAGGGCGAAGGCGGAGGGCGGAGAAAACAGCTCCCCTCGCCCTTTGAAAGAGGGGCCGGGGGTGAGGGCCGGGGCGGTTCTCCATATCGCCGACGTCGGCACGGGCAGCGGCATCATCGCCGTCTGTCTGGCCAAGCATCTGCCCAACTGCCGCGTGACGGCCCTCGACATCAGTCCGGCGGCGCTGGCCGTCGCCCGCGACAATGCTCAACAGCACGGAGCGGCCGATCGGATTGAATTGGTCGAAAGCGATTTGTTCGCGGCTGTGCCGCCCGAGCGAAAGTTCGATCTCGTCGTGAGCAATCCGCCTTACGTCGCCGAGGCCGAGATGGAAGGTCTGGCGATCGACGTGCGAAAGTACGAACCGCACGCGGCGCTGGCGGCCGGCCCCCGCGGCACGGAGGTGATCGAAAGGCTGATCCCGCAAGCGGCCGAGCGGCTGCGGCCCGGCGGAAGCCTGCTCATGGAAATCAGCCCAATGATTCACGAGTCGGTTGCTGCGCTGTTGCAAAAGGACGGCCGTTTTGAACTCGGCCCGACGATCAAAGACCTCGCCCGGCTGCCCCGCGTGGTGCAGGCGAGTAGGAGGGATGGGGGTTAGCGAGTCTAGCTATTGCATATCAGGAAAGTAATGTCGTGTCGAGATAGCCGGGAGCTAACAGCTCCCGGAGCGTG
>CAYMQL010000379.1:0-3571 GCA_964392255.1 uncultured Planctomycetaceae bacterium
CCGACGCCGCCGGCCCGGGGGTTGCGGCCGATCACAAAAAAACAGCTTCGGCGTTTGTCGTACTAATCCGCCTTCACCCCTGCCCCTCTCCCAAAGGGAGAGGGGCTTATTATTGAACGGCCGCTTAGTTGCGGAAAGGGCGCTTAGCCGGGGCCTTTGCCGGAGGCGGAGGGGGTATGCGCGGGTTCGACTTCGTCGCGCGCGTCGCCGCGCTGGCGGCGGCGCAGATAGAGCTTGATCGGCACCTCGCCAAACTTCAGTTCGTCGCGAAATACCCGCAGCAGATGGCGCTGGTACTGCGGAGAAATCGCCTGGGGATCGCTGCAAAACAGCACGACCGTCGGCGGCTGCACGGCCGCTTGCGTGGCGTAGTAGATTTTCGGACGGCGGTTCTGGTGCATCGGCGGCGGGTTCCGAACCAACGCCTCGCGCAGCAGCCGGTTCAACTGCGCGGTCGAAACTCGCTGCAACGACTGGCGAAACAGCATTTGGGCGTGGTTCAGCATCGCCTTGACGTTCTTGCCAGTTTGGCCGGTCACAAACGCGATCGGCGCGTACCACATGCCGCGGAAATTATCGCGCAGGTAGGTGACCCATTTTTCGGTTGGCATGGCGCCGGACGTCAGGTCCCATTTGTTGACCACGAACATGCACGGCTTGTACTGCTGGGCGATGTAGTCGCACAACTGTTTGTCGACCTTGCTGATGCGCTGCGAGGCGTCGAAGAACAGCAGAACGACGTCGGCCCGGCGGATGCTCCGCTGGGCACGATGCGTGCTGTAGAACTCGACGTCGGTGTTGACGCTTTTACGGCGGCGGAAGCCCGGCGTGTCGATGGCCATAAACGCCTTGCCGTCGAGCTCGAAACGGACGTCGACGCTGTCGCGGGTCGTGCCCGGCACCTCGCTGACGATCATCCGCTCGGCCTGGGCCAGCGTATTGACCAGCGTACTTTTGCCGACGTTCCGCCGGCCGACGATGGCCAGCTTCATAACCGGCTCGGACGGCGCGTCGTCGTCGGCCGACGGCTCGGGCAGCCGCTCGGCGATGGCCTCGAGCAGTTCGCTCTTGCCGCGATTTTCCTTGGCGCTGACGTGCAGTATCTTCCGCCCAAAGCGATAGAACTCGTCGGCCTGGGCCTCGAGCGCCGGCGTGTCGACCTTATTGACCACCAAGAGCACCTGCGCGGAAACATAGCGCAGGCGTTTGGCCACCTCTTGATCCAAGGGCACGGCGCCATCGCGGCAGTCGACCACAAACAGCACAAGCTGGGCCGACTCGACGGCCAACTGGATCTGATCTTCGATTTGCTCGGTCAGGTTGTCGGCGTCTTTTACGCCCATGCCGCCGGTATCGACCAGTTCGACGAACCGGCCGTCGATCTCGAGCAGGTGCGTGACGCGGTCGCGCGTGACGCCCGAGGTCGGATCGACAATAGCCAGCCGTTTTCCGGCGAGCCAATTGAAGAGACTCGATTTGCCCACGTTGGGGCGACCCACGATAACAACTTGCGGCATACCCATAACTCTCTATGATAGTTGTGCGCGGCCAGGGGTTCTAGGCCGTGACGAGGCGATATCGACGAATCGTTCGGAGATTCCTGTCGGATGAGCCGGGGGCTATCGGCCCCCGGAATGTGCGTAGACTGGCGATATAAGCATCGGGAGCTGTTGTTGCGTCTCAGACAAGTAATGTCGTATCAAGATAGCCGGGGGCTAACAGCCCCCGGAGCAGAAACCGCCAATTCACGCACCCTCCGGGGGCTGTCAGCCGGCTATTGCGACATTATTGACCTGACAATCAATATCTCGCGGCTATCGTCATGTGACAACGATATTCTGAGATCCAAGACGCCCCGCACCACTACGGAATGGGGGAAAGGAAAGTTCTACTGATGAGTCGAGAAATCCTGCAATCCGCGGTGCAACGTTTGGAGAATCTGCAACGGGCGGGAGTCACGCACGTCAGAAAGGCTTGCAGCCGGACGGCCCGCGGTTCTGCGGAAAGTACGGTCCCTGCGGTTGCGGCGAGGCCGGCCTCGGGCGAATCCCCCCCGGCCGATCCGCGATGCGCCGCGTTGGCCGCGGTAGCGTGCGAGGTGGCCGCTTGCACGCGCTGCGCTGAGCTGGCCCGCACCCGGACGCAAACGGTTTTCGGCGCGGGCGATCCCTACGCCCGACTGGTGTTTTGCGGCGAGGCCCCCGGCGCCGACGAAGACCGACTGGGCGAGCCGTTCGTAGGCCGGGCGGGCCAACTGTTGACCGACATCATCGTCAAAGGCATGAAGCTGCGTCGCGAGGACGTGTACATTCTGAACATCCTGCGTTGCCGGCCGCCGCACAATCGCAATCCGCTGCCGGTCGAGGCCGCCGCGTGCCGCGAATATCTCGATCGGCAACTGGCGATTATTCAGCCGAAGTTCATCTGCTGCCTCGGCGCGGTCGCGGCCCAAAACCTGCTCGGAACCGACGAGACGATCGGGCATCTTCGCGGCCGAGTCCACGAATTCAACGGGATCAAAGTGGTCTGCACGTACCATCCCGCCTATCTGTTGCGAAATCCCGAGGCCAAACGCCCCGTCTGGGACGACATCCAGATGCTGATGGCAGAGATGGAGAAGGAAGGATGAAGGATGAGGGATGAAGGATGAAGAATCAAGAATGAAAGCTAATGGCGTTAAACTTGGAAACACCGTCTTCGCTCATCATTCAGCATTCAGCATTCATCCCTCATCCCTCATCCTTCATCCTTCATCCTTCCGCCCTGCTAGTGCGTCATGGCTAGCTGGACCAGTTCGGCCAGCGATTGGGCGCCCATTTTTTTCATGAGTTTCGCGCGTCGGTCTTCGACGGTGCGAATGCTCAGGTGGAGTTTGGCGGCGATTTCCTTGTTCGTCTTGCCTTCCAGGATCAAATTGAAGACTTCGCGTTCGCCGGACGTGAGCAACTCGATCCGCTCTTCGGCTCGCTGTCGGCGGGCCGTGCGGCGGCGAATCTGCGAGTCCAAGGCCAACGCCTTCCGAACGCTGTCCCAAAGGGCTTGTTCCTGGACCGGCTTCTCCAGAAAATTGACCGCGCCGAGTTGCATGGCCTCGACCGCCATCGGCACGTTTCCATAGCCTGTGACAAACACGACGGGCAGCGTGACCTTGTCGTGGATCAGCTTGCGGTGCAACTCCAGTCCGTTCATGCCGGACATCGCCACGTCGAGCACCAGACAGCCGGGTTGCCCGTGGTAGGCGGCCAGAAAATCTGCGGCCGAGCGAAACGTCGCGACGCGAGGAAACACAACGCCCACCATCGCCGCCAGCGACCGCAGCGCTGCGGGATCGTCGTCAACCAGAAAAACCGTGGCTTCGTCACTCACGAGGCACCGTTACCTCGACAGACTGACTCCTTCACCCTGCCCTAGAGTCTCATTCGGTTTTCCACACTCCTACTCTAGGTCAAAATCGACGTTCCCAGCGTCGATGCGTGGAAATCCACATTGGGGACGGGAATTTCTGCCGGATCGCTCGACTATCCGGTCTTTTCGTTGCAAGCCTCCCAAAGGGACATCGGCAGGGGTATTC
>CAYMQL010000380.1:0-3571 GCA_964392255.1 uncultured Planctomycetaceae bacterium
CGTCGGTCCCGCGCGGAATGACGCACAAAATCAGCGCGCCGACGGCCGGCAGAAAAATGACCAAGCTCATTAGCCAGGTCAGGGCGACGTGTGGGTCGTGAAAGTTGAACATGTCAGTTGTCGGTTGTCAGTTTTCAGTTTTCAGTTTTCAGTTGTCAGTTGTCAGTTGTCAGTTATCAGTTGTCAGTGGGGCCGCCGTGCCGGCGGCCGCTAAACGTTGTTTGTTTCATCAAGTCCCGAGTTCCGAGTCCCGAGTCCCTCGCTCCCCTTATCCTCCCGCGATTGCGTAATTCCAGTACAAATTCACCAGCACATAGAGCCCAACGGCGCCGACCACCAGCCACATCACATACTGGCGGATGTTGCCGGTCTGAAGCACACGCAACCGCAGGCCGAGGGCGTAGGTCCATCGCGCCATCCAATTCACCAGGGCGTCGACAAAAATCCGGTCGAACCAGTCGTCGAGCCTCGCAAGCCGCTCGACGCCCTTCGCCGCGTTGTCGGCCAGCCAGTCGATGCATTTTTTATCGATCGCGGCGACCCAATCGGAAATCCGAAGCACGGGCCGCACGAAAACCAACCCGTACAACTCGTCGATCCACCATTTGTGGACCAACAGGGCGTAGATCGGCGCAAAGGTTTGCCGCACCTCGTCGGGATTGAACTTCCGCACGCCGTAAAACAGCGTCGACAGGCCGAATCCGGCCAGCGCGACGACAAAGGCCGCCCATTCGGCCTTGAAGCTGATCGCATGGGCCTCGGCAGCCTCTTGGGCCGGCATGACGACATGGGGCCAAATCTGCCCGTGGGCGACGCCTTCGGCGATTCCCAGCGGCTGGGCCTGCTGCAACAGCGGCCCAAGCCCAAGGTTGGTCCAAGGGATCGGCCATGCCGCCACAACGGCCATCACTGCGAGAATAATCAGCGGCACGGTCATCGATCGCGGCGACTCGTGGGCGTGGTGATAAACATGTTCATCACGCGGCCGGCCGGCAAAGGTCATGTACCACAGGCGGAACATGTAAAACGCCGTCATGCCCGCGCCGATCAATGCGGCATAGAAGAAAACGCTGCCCAGCCGCGGATTGCTCGTCCAGAACGAGAGCGCCTGGGCCATGATGTGGTCTTTCGAGTGAAAACCGCTCAGGCCGATCAGCCCGGGAATGCCGGCCCCGGCAATCGCCAGACACCCGACGAGCATCGTCCAGGCGGTGTAGGGCATTTTTTTGAGCAGGCCGCCCATTCGCGGCATTTCATTCGTGCCGCACGAATGTATGACCGAGCCGGAGCAGAGGAACAGAAGCGACTTGAAAAAGGCGTGGGTGAACAGGTGCATCATGCCGGCCAACCAGCCGCCCAATCCGAGCGACAGCATCATAAAGCCGAGTTGGCTGACCGTCGAATAGGCCAGCACTCGCTTGATGTCGGTGGCCACCAGCGCAACGGTAGCCGCCAGGAACAGCGTGATGCAACCGATCGTTGCGATGACTAGCAGCACCTCGGGCGTGAACACCGGAAAGAAACGACCGACAAGATACACGCCCGCGGCGACCATTGTGGCGGCGTGGATCAAGGCGCTGACTGGCGTGGGGCCTTCCATCGCATCGGGCAGCCAGACGTGCAGCGGAAACTGGGCGCTCTTGCCGACGCAGCCGCAAAAAATGCCCAAGCCGGCCACGACCAGCAGGCCGTAGCTCATGCCGCCGGGCACGGTCAATTCATGTCCTCCCGCCAACGGCCGAACCTGGCTGAAAATCTCGCTGAAGCTGAACGTGCCGAGGCCCGCCCAAAGAGCCATCAGGCCGATGATCATGCCGAAGTCGCCGACGCGATTGACGATGAACGCCTTGTTGGCCGCGTTGGAAGCACTTTTGCGCTCGTGCCAGAAACCGATCAGCAGGTAGGAGCAGATGCCCACCAGCTCCCAGAACACGAACACCATGGCCGCGTTGCCGGCGATCACCAAGCCCAACATGCTGAACGAAAACAGCGAAAGGCACTGAAAAAAGCGATAGAATCGGCCGCGGCGATGCACCGGCCGGCCGTTGGCCAACGGCGCCAGCGTGTCGAACACGTCGGCCAATTCGCCGTGCATATAGCCGATCGAATAGACGTGGATGCAGGAGGCCACTAGCGTGACCATGCAGAACATGGCCAGCGTCAGGGCGTCGATATAGTAGCCGATCGTGACCCGGAGCGCCCCAAAGCTGCCCAAAACGTACCAATCGCCGGCCAGCGGTTGCGGCGGCGTCGTTGCGACGTGACCCCCGTGGCCCGCGGCCGCAAGCGGATAGTTCATCAGCCACAGGACCAGCGCGGCCAGCGACAGAACGAAGCTCGTCGCGATGGCTGCCGTGGCCACAAAAGCGGCGTAGTAGCCGGCCTTGCCCATCCGCCGACCGAAAAACACGATCAGCGCAAACGAGGCCAGCGGCAACAGCCAAGCCAGAGCTAAAAGCAGCGGTAGGGTAGAGGGTTCCATGCGGTCTTTGCTGCAAGCGTTAATCGACCGTCGGTAACACGATCGTCGATAGCCGGGGGCTAACAGCCCCCGGAGGACCTCGCGAGGCCAACGCACATTCCGGGGGCTGTTAGCCCCCGGCTATTGCCGTGCGCGATTTGCCTTGTCGACGATTTACAAACGGTCGGATTCTATCCTTTCAACTCATTGCCGCGATCGACGTCGACCGTGGCGTGGGTATGGTAGTAATTCAGCGCGATGGCCAGCGCGACGGCCGCCTCGGCCGCGGCCAGTACAATGACGAACATCGCGATCAACTGGCCGTCGAGTCCCAGGACGTTCGGCCCTTCGGCCCTCAGCAGCGGGCTGCCAAAGGCCACGAAATTCAGGTTCGCCCCATTCAAAATCAACTCGATCCCCATCAAAACGCCCAGCACGTTCCGCTTCGTGGCCATGCAGACCGCGCCGCAGACGAACAGAATCGCGCCGACCACCAGGTAGTGCGACAGGCCGATAGGTTGCGTCAGCAGATTCATGTTGGTCAGGGGTCAGGGGTCAGGGATTCGAGGGCGAAGATTCGCCCGGAACTTCCAATTGCTTGATTTCCAATTTCTTGCGGGGTTCGATGCGGCGTCTGGCGCGGGCAAGATAGGCCGCGCCGATCAAAACCACCACCAAATGGACGGAAATAATCTCGAACGGCAGCAGGTTGTCGCCGATCAGCGCCAAACCGAGCGACTCGGCCGTCTTGGGCATGGCGGCCGACGAGCCAATCTCGCTGGGCGGCGCCCAGGCCTCGACGTTCGTCGCCGATTGGAGCAGAACCGCCAAAAGCGCGCCGCCCAACAGCATCGCTAAAATCCAGTGTCCGCTGCTGGTGCGCATCGAGACGAAGGGGCCCCGGGCCGTGAGCATCACACCGAAGACCAGGAGCACCACCGTGCCGCCGACGTAGACCATCAGTTGGACCGCGCCGAGGAAATCGGCTCCGGCCAGAAAGAACAGTCCGGCCACCGCGCCCAGCGACGCCACCAGAAAAACCGCCATACGCACACTGTTGCTTGCCGCCGCGACGGCCCCGGCCGACGCGCACGCCACCAGCGCGAAAAG
>CAYMQL010000381.1:0-3568 GCA_964392255.1 uncultured Planctomycetaceae bacterium
ATTTAAGGATTGAGTGCCACTGGCTATGTCAGTGCTTTGCTTGGCTTTCGGCAAGAACCGGGCACTGGCATAGCCAGTGGCACACCAATTCTTAACTGTGACAAAAGCACTAGTCGGACGGGAACGGCGGGGTCTCGCCGCTTAGCTCGCTCAGCGCGTTGCGTGCGGCCCGTTGCTCGGCTTCTTTCTTGTTGCGTCCCCAGGCCGCCTGATACCGATTGCCGCCGACCTGCGCCGCCACCTTGAAACACTTGCTGTGGTCGGGCCCTTTCTCGTCGAGCAACTGATAGGTGGGCGTCGTGCCGTGCTCGCGCTGGGCCAGTTGCTGCAAGAGCGATTTGTAATTGCTGCCGGTCTCGCCGTCGGCCGCCAATTCGATCTCCGGCCCGATGATCTCGGTGATGAATCGCCGTGCCGCGGCGTCGCCGCCGTCGAGATAGATGGCCGCCACGAGCGACTCGAACACGTCGGCCAGAAGCGACGAGGGCACCGTCGGGTGGGTGGTCATCCCCTTGCCGAGAATCAAAAACTCCTGCATCCCGAGCGATTCGCTGATCTTCGCACAGGTCTGCCGGCTCACGACGATCGACTTGATCCGCGTCAGGTCGCCTTCGAGATACTCGGGGTACTGCCGGAAGAGGATTTCGCACACGACCGCGCCGAGAATGGCGTCGCCGAGGAACTCGAGCCGTTCGTTCGAGGCCAGCCTGTGTTCGGCCCCTGAGGCGTGCGTCAGGGCCGCCAGAAGCATGCCGTGATCCTTGAAGACGTAGCCGATGCGCCGCTGTAGCTCCTCGAGCCGAGAAGCGTCCGGAATAACGACAAGCGCATCTGACGACATCATACCGTCCGTTCGAAATCGGGCGCACGCCCGCTTGGCTGCCTATCGTAAAAGTAACAACGCCAACGGGTTTTGTCAATGGTGTGCCGCGTAAAGAGGCAGCAACGCGGCAGCAACCAAAGGGGTCCCATGCCACGGGACAACGAAGGGGCCCGTTCCAAACTCAAGGCATCTCGGTGCATCGCACCCCCCCGAACCCCTGACGCAGCGGGGGCTTATCTTCTGCGCGGGCCGGTCTTTTACACCGCACGCCGGATATTTTGACAAAATTGTTGCAATTAGGGCAGGTTTGACTATTATAAGGGCTGGGGGTCCTTTATCAAAATCAATCCGTAAACCCATCTCTATCGGGAGGCAGCGGCGTATTATGTTCATTTCTCGACGTTCGGTTGCGGTATGCGCTGCGCATGTCGCAAAAGGGGTCTTTTGCGCGGGCCTCGTTCTTCTCTTGGCCGCGCCGGCCCACTGCGAATCGTTCAACGGCTCCAACTCTTGGCGTTGGGGCGGCTCTGCTAAGTCGTCTTCTGTTCTGGCTAGCACTGGATCGTCGGCGCAATCGTCGCTGACCTACTCGACGCTTGCCAGCACCCTCGGCAGTTCTTCCGGCACCGGCTCGTTGTCGGGCTACGTCTTTCTCGACGTCGACCCGAACGACGGCGCGATGAACACCGGGGATTGGGCTATCAGCGACGTCGCGATTTCGCTGCTTCGCACCGGATCGACCGCGCCGATGATCGTCTACACGCGCAAGGACGGCTCGTACATTTTCACTGGCTTGCCGGCCGGCACGTACGCGATTTCCATGCTCACTCCATGCACGAAGATCGGCACGGCCGCCAAGGGCAGCATTCTGGCCGGCGGCGGAAGCGTGAGCGCGACGAAATCCGCCGCGATCGGAGTCGCTTCCTCCCAGAGCCAGTTTACGAACATCCAGTTGGGCGCCGGCGACCACGGCGTGAACTTCAATTTCGCCGACCTGATCTACCCGATCGGAGCAATCTCGAAACGGCTGTTGGTCAACACCGACGGCGAAATCATTCACACCGTGCCCGAGCCAGGCTCGTTGGCGTTGCTTGCCGCGGCGGGATTGGTCCTTGCCGGAGCGGCTTGGCGGCGTCGGCTTGCGGCGAAATAGCCCCGGCCGCCAGCACAGAAAAGTTCTGCGTTTGTATGTTCACAGGCTATAAGATAAGACGACCGAAGACTGTCTGCTTGCCTCGCAATCGTTAGTCCGATCTGCCAACAATCGACCTTAGCTGAACGATCAGAGGCGGCATATCGTCGTGAACGATATCCCACAGGATGTCTAAATCAACCGTGTCGTAGCCATGAATCAATCGATTTCTAAGACCGATGATGTCCGGCCATGGAATCTGAGGATGCAGGCGTCGCGTATCCTCGGAAAGCCGGGCTGCAGCCTCGCCAACGATCTCCAATAAGCGGACCAGAGCAAGATTCAAGAGTCGGTCCGTCTCCAAGTCGGTGCGGTTCTTTCCTTCGACTATACGCTCGGCTTCCGCCGCATGCTCCAGCATGTGACGAAGTCGCATTCCGTCGCTATGTCGCGTCATATTGCACCTTGGCCTCCCGGAGCACTTCTTCGCGGTAGTGTTTGTTCAGGAATCCGGGTGTGTTCAAATCAATCTTGCGGCCGAGGATTTCCGACAACTCGCGTTCCATTGCAAAAAACCGCAAGCCGACTTTTGTTCCCGGCTCGAACTCGACGAGGACGTCAACGTCGCTTTCCGGCCTGAAATCCTCCCGAACAACGGAGCCGAACAGAGCTAAGCGACTAATCTGGTGACGCCTGCAAAACGCAGCGATTTGTTCTTTCGGGATAACAAGATTGTGATATGTCATGGAATGGCCTCAGCCTACCTTCCGCACCACGCCCACCACAACGCCGAGCACCCGGGCGTTTTTGACGAAGATCGGCTTCATCGCCGAGTTGGCCGGCTCGAGCCGGATGCGGTTCTTCTCGGGAAACCAGCGTTTGAGCGTGGCCTCGCCTTCGTCGGTCAGCGCGACGACGATCTGACCTTTTCTTGCGGTGCGCTGTTTCTGCACAACGACATAGTCGCCGTCGGCGATCTGATCTTCGATCATCGACTCGCCCTTGACGCGCAGCGCGAAGAGGTTCTTTGTGCCCGGATCAAACATCTCGCGGAAGTCGACCCGCTCGTCCTGTTCAATGGCCTCGTGCAGCACGCCGGCGGCGATCGAGCCGGCCAGAGGCAGGCCCCGCTCTTCGATCGGCTCGGCGGCCAACTGAATCGCCCGCGACATGTTCGGCTCGCGCGAGATCAGGCCCTTCTTCTCCAGAGCCTTCAGATGGCAGACCACGCCGTTCGGCGAATGGATGCCGAACTCTGCGGCGATTTCCCGCACCGTCGGCCCGTAGCCCCGGCCGCGAATTTTCTCGCGAATAAACTTGTAGACCTCTTGCTGCCGTTTGGTCAGTTTGTCGAACAGGCCCATATCCTCCCTCTTTCTTTCCTCGGGCGGTTTGAAAATATCAGTGACTGTGTGCAATTGTACGATATACAAGCGTACATTGTCAAGGGCGATTGCCGATCGGCGGGCGGCAGATACGACGCCGCTTCGGTCAAAAAAACGCGGGGCCAGCCGGCTAATCCGCATTTCTATCGACCGTTTATTGCGTATCAGGCAAATAATGTCGTATCGAGATAGCCGGGAGCTAACAGCTCCCGGAGCGTGGCCGCCAAT
>CAYMQL010000382.1:0-3566 GCA_964392255.1 uncultured Planctomycetaceae bacterium
CGGTCACCGGATAGCTATAGCCGTCGCGGTCGAATTGCATCATCGTCTCGCCGGGCACGCTCGCCCGCGCGTCGAAACTGTCGACCTGCATATAGCCGATCTGCAAATCCCATCCGCAGCCGAACGTGTCGTATCGAATGCCGTCGACCGTCATGCCGAACGCCAAGGGGAAGTTCATATCCCGGGCGTCCAGATCATCGGCCGTCCGCTGATTAACGTAAAGCGGCTGGTTCCGCGTATTGGTGCGTTGCAGGGCGATCGCCCCGGCTGTGAAACCCCAGCGGGGGCCGCAAGGGTCGACGCCGCAGGGAATTTCGCACCCGCCGCACGACTCTGAACAATCCTCGCCACAACCGCAGCAGCCCGGATCGGAAACGGCGCATCCGTCTGCAATCCGACATTCGCCGGCCGCCGCAATCGGGGCCGATCCGCCCAGCCAAACCAGCATGGCCGCAAGCCATAAAACCTTGGCCGACAATGAAATACGCATGTTTTGATCTCCTTTTCTATGAAAAGACCGGCGATACCGCCGCTGCGAATCTGTTTTTGTCTATCGGCCGCTACAATCGATAAGATTGGAATACAAGGCAGCTACGGAAATGTCGCCGCAATCGCACTATTTTGCCAAAACCTGGCGGTTTGCTCCCATTCGTCCGCGAGCGATCTTCGATGCATCGCAAAAAAGGCATCTTTCGCCGCCGCCGCAAGGATAATCGGTTCCTGGAAATCCCGGGGGCGGCGACGTAAGATCAAGGTAATCGGGATTGACGGCGGGCATCGGGGACGAGGGGACTCAACGGATGACGCACATGCCGCTTCACGTTTGGCAACGCTGCCGTTGGCTTGCGCTTGGGGCGGCGATTTTCGCGGCGGCGGCAATCGTCGGGCCCGCGGCCCGACGCGCCGCAGCCCAAGATCGTTCGACGCCCAGCGCCGCCTACTACATGGGCTTTCGTTCCTTTTACGACGGCGAATATCTGCGATCGGCCTTGCGGGTGTATCGTTCGGAAAGCCGCGGGGCCATCAAAACCGCGCAGTCGCGCTGGATCGATTCGATCTGCTACGAGGCGATGTGCGGCGAGTGCTACTTCCAGATGGGGCTGTTCAACGAGGCGCTGCCCCATTACACGGCTGCATTGCAACTCTGTCGGGCGTTTCCCGATTGGATGGTGAAGGTGCAGTTTCCGCAAAACATCCGCTTGGCCGCGCCGACGGCCCGAAAGATCGTCCCTTGGGGCACAAGCACGCGGCAATCCCAATTGGGTTCCTATCCGTCGTCGGTGCCGATCGCCCAAGGCCAGATCAACATGAGCGACGTGGTTCAGCGCGGCGGAGTGGTGCAACAGGCGAACCTGTTTCCGATCACGCCGCACGAGATCGTCCGCGCGACGGTTTTGGCGCTGCGTCGGCGCGCAACGCTGCTGGGGCCGGTCTCGAAATACGATCCCCTGACCAACGAGGTGATCGCGGCGCTCAGCCGGCCGATCGGAACGCCGAACCATTGGTCGGAAGCGTGGATCAATCTTGAGCGAGGCGCGGCCTTTGCGGCCGGCGGAAAGCCGACGCAAGCCGTCGGCTATTTGCAGCGGGCCGTCTCGGCCGCCGGACAAATCGACCATCCGTTGACCGCCGTCGCCCTGTTGGAATTGGGGCGGCTGACGATGCAAGAAGGCAAGTATCCCGAAGCGTTGAAGTATTTCGAAGAGGCCACCTTCGCCGCCGTGAATTATCCCGATTACGGCGTCCTGGAAGAAGCCTTTCGCAACGCGGCGCTCGTCCACCTGCTGACGAACCGCAAAAGCTTTTACGCCCCGCTGGAACCCGCAGCGCTGTGGGCCAAGAAAAACGGCCTTCGCCAATTGCAGGCCTCGCTGCTGTTGTGCGCGGCGGAAAATTACGCCGTTCTGGGCGACCCTCGAAGCGCCGCCGTCAGACTCGAAGAGGCACGGGCCGCGATCGGCCGCCGCGATATGGGCAATGGTTGGATCGGCGCACGGCTAAACTACCTCAGCGCCTTGACCGCCTTCCAAGAACGGCGGCTTCCGGAAGGCAACGCGGCCCTGAACGCCGCCATGAACTACATGAAACACGGTTCGCTGCGCCTGTTCCACATCGGCATGGCCGACGCGCTCTACGTTCAGGGCGCCGCCACGCCGCGCGCGGCGATGGAGTTGTTCAGCGAATTGCTGGTCGATCCCCGTGCGTCCGATTGGACGCTCGATCCGATGGAGGCGATGGCCGCGCTGATCACGCCGCAGCCGGCGGCCCTCGAGCACTGGTTCGATGTGGCCCTGGAGCGAAAAGAGACGCACGCGGCCGTCGAAATCGCCGATCGGGCGCGCAGGAGCCGTTTTTTCAGCTCGCTGGAGTTCGGCGGCCGGGTCGAATCACTGCGGTGGATTCTCGACGCGCCGGCCGAGCAGCTCTCGGAATCGGCCCGCCTGCAACGACAAGACCTGCTGGCGCGCTACCCTGCCTTCGAGCAGCTTAGCCGGAAAGCCCAATCGATCCGCGCAGAACTGGCGAAGATGCCGTTGGTCGTCGAGGACCAAGCCGCCGTCCAGGAACAATCGCGCAAGCTGTCCGAACTGGCCGCGGTTGGGCTCGAACAAGAGGCCGTCTTGCGCGAGATCGCCGTCCGCCGCGAACCGGCCGACATGGTCTTTCCGCCGCAGTGCAGCGTGGCCGATGTGCAAAAGTCGCTGCCGGCCAAACACGCCGTGCTGGCCTTTTTCGCCTCGCAACGCCGACTGCATGGATTTCTGTTGAACAACGAGCGGCTGATCGTCTGGCAGATCGGTTCGCCCTCGACCCTGTTGAAGCAGATGCAGGCCATGCTCCGCGACATGGGCCAGTACCAGGCGAATCAAGCATTAGGCGTCGCCGAGTTGGGCGAAACCAAGTGGCAACAGTCGGCCCAACAAGTTCTCGACACGTTGTTAAAGGGCTCGCTGGCCGACTTCTCGCAGCCGTTCGACGAGTTGGCGATTGTGCCCGACGGCGCGCTTTGGCATCTGCCGTTCGAGGCGTTGCAAGTGACGGCGGGCGGACGCACCCAGCCGCTGTTGAATCGGTTTCGCATCCGCTACGCGCCGACCGTGTCGTTGACGACTGCCGCGGGCCCCGCGCGCGTCGCAGCCGGCAACATGGCCGTGGTCGTCGGCAAGCTCTATCCGCGTTCCGACGCCGCCGTGGCGCAGGCGGCGTTCGAACAGCTTAGCGCGGCCGTGCCCGGCGCCGTCGCGCTGAAATCGCCTCCGCCGGCCGCGTCGTCGATCTACGGCGCGTTGTTCCAACGGCTCGTCGTATTCGACGACATCCCCGTTTTGGATCAGGACCCCTACGGTTGGAATTTGGCGCCGATCGATCGGACCAAGACGGGCGGATCGCTGGCCGACTGGCTCGTGCTGCCTTGGGGCGGGCCCGAATTGGTCGTCTTGCCCGGCTTCCACACCGCCGCCGAAGACGGACTGAAACGGACGCGCAAAGGTCTGCCCGGCAACGACGTATTTTTACCCGTCTGCGGATTGATGGCCAACGGCGCGAGGACCATTCTGCTGAGCCGT
>CAYMQL010000383.1:0-3560 GCA_964392255.1 uncultured Planctomycetaceae bacterium
TGAAGTTTCATGGCGCCGGCGCGTCCGAGCGGCACGTCGAGTCCGGCGCGGCTGTCGGCCGTCCACCAGTCCTTCTCTTCCGGAATGACGCAGGAAAACGGCACTTCGACCCGGCCGCTGTCTTTGGCCGCGCTGCCCACGGCGCGGAGGATTTCTTTGGTCCTGTCGGGCGGCGGCGGCGGATCCACGTCGACGGCCAGGCCCGGATAGTCGGGATGCTCGCAGACGAATTGTTTTTCGTCCCAGCGCAAGACCATCGCGTCGGCCTCGACGTCGGGCAGTTGGAAGTTGCGCGGCAGCGGAAGTTTCGTATCGACGCTCATCAGCACGAACACGCCGCAGCGGGCCCCGCTGGCCACGATGCTTTTGAGTCGCTGGGCCGCGGCCTCGGAAAAATTCGCGGGGAAATTGGCCACGACCAGCACCCGATACGGCTCGGCCATCTCGCCCGCAAAGGCGTTGTACTCCTCGATGTTGCGAAACTCCTTGCGCAGATACACCTGGATGACGTTTTCCATGTGTTTCGTCAGGTCGGCCAGCCGCTGCTCGATGTGGGCCGAGTCGGTCCAGATGCGGCTGGCGACCAACTGCTCGTCGAAATCGGCCAAGTGCATGAAGGCGGAAAAATTGTCGCCCAACTCGACCGGATCGACGATCGTGAAGCGAACTTTGCTGGGCGGCATGGCCGTCAACATGCGGAGCATCGCGCTCTGCATCACGTCGACGGCGCGGCCCAGGCCCGGACCGTGGGCTTTCAGCAGCAGCAGCGAGTGCCGCGGATACGGCGCCAGCGCCGGCAGCGTGAATTCGAGTTTTGCGGGCCGCAGCCGCGGGTCGTCGGGCACGCCGCCCTCGAGCCGGGCCAGCTCGACCGAACTGCGGCCGAAGGGAATGATCGGCGGAATGGCCGACGCGACGGCCCAGCGGCGCCAGTCGTCGGTATTCCAATCGGGACAGTTCTCGCTGCAAAGGCGATCGAGTTCTTGCGTCGACGCGGAGAACCGCTCGACGCCCTCGCGCCAGCGTTCAGCCATGGCGTCCCATTGACGCTGATGGCGCTGCCGCAACTCTTCGATGTCGGTATCGCGTTTTGCGGCCAGCCCGTTGGAATCGGCTTCGTAACGCTGTTGAAGCTCGTCGAGCCGGGCCGGTCGCCGCTGTTCGATTTCCTTGACGGTTCGGTCGCGCCAGACGACCAGGTCGGCAATCCGTTTCGGATAGGTCTCGTCGGCGCGTTGGGCGTCGTCGCGTTTGCGCTGCTCGATGCGAGTCATGGTCGCCGTGTACGCTGCGTCGGCCTCTTCGATCAATTTGCGATGGCGGGTCAGAACCGTGGCGTCCAAGCGTTCGGCTTCCTGCTTAGCCGCTTCAAGTACCGACGGATAGCCGAGTCCTGCCTGGAGCAGAGTCTGGCGCAGCGCCAGGTAGGCGGCGATCGACTGGCGCCGGGCGCGGTTCGAGATAATCAGTCCGGCGATCGAGCCGAGCAGGGCCGTGGCGCCCGCGCTGATGGCGGCCCAGCGCCAATCGTTCCAACCGAAGACCGAGATCCAAGGCGCCGCCATGAAGGCCCAAAGCAGCAGCAAGATGCCCCAAGGGCGCAAGCCTTGGCAGATGCGCGGCAAGAATTGGCTTTCGAGAACCTGAAGTTGCGTCTGCGCTTGCTCCAGTGCGTGCCGAAAACGCGAACCCGGATGCTTTTCCAAAACGACTTCGGTCGGCGGCGGCGCGGGTATATCGTCCCAATGGCCGCGGGCGTAGAGCAGATCGACGGCTCGCTGGTGGATGCGTTCCAAATCGCGCCAGCGGCTGTCCAGGCCCGCCAACAAATCGTTGAGCGGAACGTTCAAGCCGCCGCGAGCCGAGTCGGAGCCTTCCATCGCGCGCCAATGCGCGTCTTGCAGCGATTGCTGGGCTGCCTGTTGATCGGCGTTGAAGCCGGCCTGAATGTCGGCCCGAACCTGTTCGTATTCCTTCTCGAGCGAGGCCGTCTCCGACTCGAACTTGGCTGCGGTTTCGGACAACGAATTCGCGTAGTCCTCTTCGGCCATGGCGCGATCGTCGCCGAACTTTCCGTCGAGCCGCTTTTGAGCCTCTTCATATTCTTTCTGCGCGCGTTGCGTGCCGGCGGCCAGTGCGGCAGAGGCTTCTTTTTCGACAGCGGCGCGTTCGGCCGCCAAGCGACACAAGTCGGTTAGCAGTTGCCGAGGCGAATCGGGCGAAAACAGCTCACTCATCGCCGCCTCCCAGGTCGGAGCCGCACTCGCGCTCGGCGGCCGAAAATACCGTCGCCAATCGATCCATCACGGTTTGCATCTTCTTGACCTCGGGCTCCAGCGGCGCCAAATACTTTTCGTGAAATTCGCGTCGAGCCGCATCGGTCCAATACGGCTCGGCCGCGGCAACGGCCGTGCGAAACACCTTGACCGCGTCGTTCAATTGGGCCGCGGCGGCATGGACGCTGAAAGTGGCCATCAGTCGCTCGGCTCCTTCTCGGCGTTTGGTTGCTCAGTCCCCGCATCGCTCTCCCCTCTCCCCTCTCCCCTCTCCTCTTTCCCCTCGCCGCTATTGACAACCGGCGTCCGGCCCAAAGCCGGCGCCGCTAAGGAAATATAGCTCTCTAAAGACGCCGTCATGCGGTTTAAAGTCACGACGGCCTGGGCCAGATCGCCTTCGAGCCACGCCAGAAACTGAACCCGGTCGCGCTGGTATTCGTCGATGGCGTGTTCGATGGCGCGGGTCCAATGGCGAACCGCCTCGATCTTGCGTTCGGCCGTGGCATAGCGGCGTTGGGCGCGATCCAAGGCCTTTTTTTCGTCGATGCACGTCGGCTCGCGGCCGGTGGTTTTGCGATAGGTCTTGGCCTGCTGCAACTGGACCCGGGCTTGCGAGACGGCCTCGGCCCGGCGGCGAAGCTCGTGGGTCCAATACGCCTTTCGGTCGTTGCGAATCCAGTCGAGCGCGCGCCGAGTATCGAATTCCAGTTCGTCGAGGGCGGCGGCCGCGTCGGCGCGAAATTTCTGGATGGCCGCCGCCAGCGTCGGCAGCACGTCGATCGACGTGATTCGGGCGGACCGGCTCATGGCGTCCTGCTACCTCTGTTGCAAATACTCTTCGATGATCTCCGCCTTCCGAAACAGATACGGGATGTGGCGGTCGATCATTTCGATCAGCCGCGGAAACGCTTGGATCTGCACCTGAAATTCGTCGGCGAACTTCTTCTGCTCCTGATCGCGCCAAGTGCGCTCGAGGGCCGCCAGTTGGCCATTGAGCGAAGTCACCCGCTCCTGAATGTCGCCGCTGAATTTTCTGAGGCTTTGGGCGAATCGCCGGAGTTCTTCGGGATCGACAATGGCCTGGGGCATGGAATCGCTCCTCTGTCTTGGTCGTGCGGATGGAGTTGTCAGTTGTCAGTTGTCAGTTGTCAGTTGTCAGTTGTCAGTTGTCAGTTTATCCCCTCCTTAACACTCCATCGCCAACTTGCAATCGAAAAAGTCATTCATCACGAAGGCACGGAGCTCACAGAGACAAACAAAAGGTGGAATACATGGCATTGCTAT
>CAYMQL010000384.1:0-3560 GCA_964392255.1 uncultured Planctomycetaceae bacterium
CCCCCGACCATGCGGCGTTGCGCAAGTCTTGCGGATCGATGCGGGCCGGATCGCTTTCGGCGAGGTTGGGGGCGGAATGCTGTACGGACTCGCCGACGCACCAGATCGCGATTTCCTGGACCAGCGGCACAAAGCTGGGGCACAGCGGCATGGCGGTCCACGAAGGATCGGCCGAGGTGGCCGCCAACACGACTCGGCCGCGATGGACCGGCGATTCGATCAGAAGCGGATCGCCGTCGGCCAGAGCGAGTACGGTGGTTGCATGGGAGTTTTCGGGCGGGACGAGTTGATAGTATTTCATCACCGGCGTGGTCAACAGCGCGGCTTCGCCGAGGCCGCGGAACGGCTGCACGATGGGGTGGCGGAAACCGAGCGGATCGAGACGCAATTGCGGGCGATCGATCAAGGGGCCAATCGCAGCGGGCAAGATGTTGACGCCCCCCTGCCCTGCCCCGCCCTGCTCCGTTTGTGCAAGCCGACGGTTGTAGGAATCGGGCAGCACCTGGTCGCCGAGGAAAATAATCAGGTTGCCGCCGCGTTGAAGATAGGCGTCCAACAGGCGGGCCTCGCCGGCGGTGAATTGCGCGACGTTGCAGAGAAATACGCAATCGTAGTCGGACAGATTGCGTTCGGCCAACGCGCCGTCGCGAGCCGTCTCGACTTGGATGGTTGCGCGATCGGCGTCGGCATCGGGCGACAAGGCCGCGGCCAGATAGTCGGCCGCGCCGTGGAAGGGGCGGCCCGAGGGACGGCCGTCGATGCAAAGGGCGCGAATCGTTTGACGCACGGGCACGCGAAGCGTAAGCCGGTTGTCGCAATCGAGGGCGTCGCCGGGCGCGAGAACTTCAAGGTTGTAATCGCCGGGGGCGTCGAAAACGTAGTCGAATTGGACCGCCGCGGTCGCGTTGGCGGCGACGTCGATCTGCTTGCGATCGACGCGGCGGCCGTCGACCAACAATTCGACCGGTTGGCCGTCGCGCGCCTGAGATGCAAAGTTTTTCAACTCGGCCGCCAGTCGGACGCGGCGGCCGCTTAGTGCCGGCGCGTCGAGCAGACGCAGACCGGCGACGGCGAGGTTGTCTGCGGGCGGCAGCCCCAAATCGATTACAGAGATGGTTGCCTCGCGACTGAGTTGCTGGACCTGCCGGCGAAAATCGGCGGCGGCGGATTTTGAGAGTTGCGGCGCCCAGGTGATGCGTTGCAAATCGGTCAGAAAATAGACTTTGTTCCGAGTCGGCTCGGGATGCTTGCCGCCGGTCGGCGCCGCAATATCGCGAACGATTTTGATCGCGGCCGGAAGATCGGCCGCGGTCGGCGTTGGTTCGAGCCGGTCGATTTGGCGGTTGAGCGCCGCGCGATCCAGCGTCGGGGTTTCGATTGGAACTTGCGGCGGCGACGCCATGAGCGCCAGCGTGAAGACGTCGCCCGGCGGACTGTCGGCGACAATTCGCCGGGCAAGCCGCTTGGCCTGCTCGAAGCGGGTTTGGTCGGCCGGTCGGCACGCCATCGAATACGAGCCGTCGAGCACCAGCACGTGATGGGTGCGTGGGTTTGAAACCGGTGGAACGGCGAGCCCGTGGATCGAGGGTTCGGAGACGGCCAGCACGACAAGCACGATCAGCGCGGTGCGGACGGCCAAGAGCAGCCATCGTTTGATTTGCACGCGGCGGTTTTGGCGTTGAGCGGCTGCCAGCACGAATTGCATCGCCGCCCAAGGCGTCTGGGGGCATTGCCGCCGATTCCAGAGATGGATCAGCAGCGGCGCCGAGGCCGCGACCAGCCAGCCGAGCATTGGCAGGTTGGCGAAGTCGAGGGCTGCAATCGGCGACGGCGACGGCATGATGAATAGTGGTCAGTGGTCAGTGGTCAGTGGTCAGTGGTCAGTGGGTAGTGGGTAGTGGGTAGTGGGCAGTGGGTAGTGGAGTCTAGGCACTATCTTCGCTGTTTTGGGGGCAAGAACAAGTAGCGCGTTGAGGTGCGGCGGCTGGATGGGATGCGGCGCGTCGAGGGGCGGCGGCGTTAAGGTTTCGCTATATCGCCCATTTTCGGCTGTCGGTGCCGCTTTCTCAAGTGTTGCGAATGGCGCAACCGATACGAATTGTGGGACGCTGCCGGCGGCCGGTGCGTTCCGCCTTATTGATTGCGAATTGCGACGCCTAGTCAACGGGGGGCTGCTTCGATGCGGTTGAATTTGTTATTTCAGGGGATTGTCGTCGTTGCGGTTCTTGGCCAAGGGGCGTCGGAGGCAGCGGCGTTGCCGGAACCGATTGCCACGCGGCTTTCGGAGTTCGCTATTCCTTTTCGATTGGAGCCGGGCGGGGATCCGTCGCGGCAGCCGGTGGAATTGCAGCTTTACGTTTCGACCGATCGCGGGGCGCATTGGCAATATCACGCCAAGGCGCATCCGGCGCAGAAGGCGTTTCTGTTTCGGCCCGGCGCGGACGGGGAATACTGGTTTGCGATTCGCACGATCGACCGCACGGGCGCGGCGCGGCCGGAGCGGATTGCCGGGCCGGCGCTGCGCGTCATGGTGGATCGAAAGCCGCCGTCGCTGCAACATGCGGCAGACGCGGCGGGAAGCCGGGCGGTTGCCAAGGCGCAGGTGCAGACTTCGCCGGCGCAGGCAGGGTCTTCGCCGGAGGCGACGATTTCTGCAACGCCGGAGCCGAAGGGGTCGGTGGCCATCGCGATCAGCCCGGCCATCGGAAACAAGTTCGGCGAGGCCGATGAAAAAAGTCCCATTCGCAAGCAGTTGACCGCGGGTTTGCCGCCGGGCGAAAGTCCGCGGATGATCAACTCGCGGTTGTTCGATTTGGAATACGACGTCGATTCGGTCGGTCCGTCGGGCATCGGGCGGGTCGAGCTTTGGGGCACCCGCGACGGCGGCCGGACGTGGCGGCAGTTTACGGTGGACAGCGACCATCGCAGTCCGTTGCGGGTGAGCGTCGATGAAGAGGGAGTCTATGGATTTCGCGTGGTGGTGACCAACGGCGCTGGCCTTGGCGGCAGGCCGCCCGAAAGCGGAGATCTGCCCGACCTGTGGGTCGGCGTCGATCTGACGAAGCCGCTGGCGCGGATCATTTCGGCCGAACAGGGCGTCGGCGCGGAGGCGGGGCACATCATTATTTCGTGGCAGGCCGACGACAAATCGCTGGCTGCGAGGCCGGTTTCGCTTTCGTTTGCCGAGAGTCCAACGGGGCCGTGGCTGCCGATCGCGGCGGGTTTGGAAAATACGGGGCGCTATGCGTGGCTGATTGATCGGCGGACGCCGCAGCGATTGTATTTGCGGCTGGAGGTGCAAGACGAGGCGGGCAACGCGGCGGTGAGCGATAGCCCCGAGGCGGTGGCCATCGATCAGTCGCGCCCGACGATTCGGGTTCGCGAGGTGCGGCCGGTAGGCGAGATGGGGGCGAGGCCGGACGAGCGGAGGTAGAGGATGCCGCTGTTCGCCGACGTCCCGAGAGCGGCTCTTGACGGACAGATTCGTCATGTCGCATAGCCGGGAGCTGGGCTGCGCAAAAACAATCGGGGCAGTTTATCCTGTATTTGTTCCATTAGTC
>CAYMQL010000385.1:0-3544 GCA_964392255.1 uncultured Planctomycetaceae bacterium
ACGCGTTCCAATTCGAGGGCCGCGCCGCGAAGAAATTGGCCGCGCGGCGGGACGCGGGTCGCACTAAGGGCCTCGATCGCCCGGCAGTATGCCGCGGCGTGCCCGGCGGTCGTGTCGCCGGCCAGCGTCTCGGCATAGTGAATGGTTCGCAGATTGGGACCGCCGAGCATGGCCCGTTCCACGCCGCGATGTTGGTAGCCCAGGGCGATTTCCAGATGATAGACCGTTTCGCCGTGGCACTGGAAGCGAAAGTGGCCGGGCTCGATGATGCCGGCGTGGACCGGGCCGACGGCGACCTCGTGAACCTCGTCGCCCGCCATGCGGAAAAAGTCCGTTGCCGGAAAACGCACCGGCTTTAACCACGGATGCCCGATCGGATGAACGCTCCACTGCTCGAAAATCTCGCGTTCAAACAGGTGGGCCTGCGGGCAGTCGGGCGTCAGGGCTGCATATTGCGGTCCGACTTCGGCCGATATGATCGCCAGATCGCCCTCGGCCTCGCGAGCCAGCGCAGCCAAGAGCCTTAGCGCGCCCGATTCGGCGGGATAGACGAACAACGCCGAGATGCGTGCGCCGGCCGCAACGCCGTCGACGACCGCGCGGCGAAAATCGTCGATCGGCAGCACCGGGCACTCGGCCAGCGGAAAGGCGTGGCCGTTCGGAATGCAGAGAGGTTCGGCGACGCACATCATATTGCTCCCAATGCGGCCGCGGCCTGCTTCAATAGCGAGGAAAGTTGGGGCGGCACGTAAATTCCCAGCGTCAGCACCGCCAAACCGAGCGCCGCGGCGGGCCCGACGGACCAAAACGGTTCGCGTTGGGCGGCGACTCGCGGCGGCGACTGGTCGCCGGACATTGCACTTGGTGGCGGACCGTAGGCCATGCGCAGGCAAATGGTCGCCATGCCGACAAACACGATCGCCAGCGCCAGAAGATACGCGACCGCGATGGCCGGACGCCCCTGGTCGAAAATGCCTTTGAGAATCGTCAGTTCGCTCAAAAACGGTCCGAACGGCGGCGACCCGACGATGGCCAGAAATCCGGCCAGCCAAAGCACGCCGGTCGTCGGCAGCAGTCGCAACAGGCCGCGGACGCGGGTTGTGGATTTTGTGCGATACAGGGCCAGAATATTGCCCGCCGCCAGAAACAGCATCGCTTTCGTGAGCGAGTGGTTGACCGTATGGAGCATCGCGCCGAAGGTCGCAGCGCCGCCGATGCCGACGCCGAGCGCGAGGATGCCCATGTGCTCGACGCTCGAATATGCGAGCATCCGCTTGAAATCGGCCTGGCCCAGGATGAAAACGGCGGCCACGGCCATCGAGACCAGCCCGAAAAGCACCAGCAGATCGGAGCTGAATTGCCCAAGTTCGGATCCCGCAGCGGACAAAAGGGTGTGGACGCGGAGAATGGTCAGGAAGGCGCAATTCAGCAGTGCCCCGGAGAGCAATGCGGAAACGACCGAAGGGGCCTCGCTGTGGGCGTCGGGCAGCCATGTGTGCAGCGGCGCTAGGCCCATTTTCGTGCCGTATCCGACCACGAAAAACAGAAACGCCGCCTTGAGCCAAAGCGGATTCAGCCGGGCGGCATGTGCGGCCAGTTGGTCGATCGTCAGATGAATCGCGGGCCCTCCGGCCGATCGAGCGGCCACGGCGACGAAAAAGTTGCCCAACAGTGCCAAGGCGATGCCCACCGAGCAGATCAGCAGATATTTCCACGTGGCTTCGAGCGAGCGCGGGTGGCGATGGAAGTAGATCAGCGGGGCGCTGGCCAGCGTGGTCGCTTCGACGCCCACCCACATCAGGCCGAGGTGGCGGCTCACAATGACCAACGTCATGGTGCCGAGAAAGAACAGCAGGCAGCCGGTGAAAACCGCTTCGGGAAAATTGACGAACGGCAGCTCTTCGCCTTCTTCGGCCGGCAGACTTTGCCGTGCGAGATAGCCGACGGCATACGCGGCGACGGCCAGAAAAAGCACGCTCGTTATGCTCAAAAACAGCAGCGAGAGCGCGTCGACGGCCATCCATCCGGCGACCGCCGGCTCGGGCGGCCGAATCCAACACGCGGCCGTCAGCCCCGTGTGAATCGCGGCGGCCAGCAGCAGCAAGGCCCGGCGCGGCCCGTTCGGCCGGATGCACATCGCCGTCAGACCGGCCAGCGCGGGAGTCAGCAGCAGCGCCCAAATCGTATCCATTTGATCCGTCTAATCCTTCAAGGCCGAAAGCCGATCGGTGTCGATGTGATCGAACTCGCGGCTGATGTGGTGAATGGCGATTCCCATGACGAACACGGCGACGAAAACGTCCAACAGCACGCCCATCTCGACCAGCAGCGGCTCTTCGACGGCAAAGGCGAGGCCGAAGGCGTAGACGCCGTTCTCCATCGCCAAATAACCGAGGGTTTGCATCACGGCCTTCCGGCGGCCGACGATTAGCAGAAGGCCGACCATCATCGTAAACAGCGCGACGGCCGTCGGAAACCTTGCGGCCTGATCGGCGGCAAGCGGCAGCAAGCGGCCGGCGACATGCAGGGCCGCGCCCAGCAGCCCCAGGCCCACGAGCAGCGAGGTCGTAAATCCGACGATCGGCTGATCCTCGTTCTGCACTCCCACCTCGCGGACGGCGCGTCGCAACAACCAAGGCAACACGCCGGCCTTGATGATCGTGCTGGCGGCCGCCAACAGTAAAAGCCGAAGCCCCGCCGCATCGTGTTGGACGAGCAACGAAAGCAATCCTAAAAGCACCGCCTGCACTGCCACGCCGCGAATGCACGCGGTGATGCGGCTAGAGCCCAAAAGGTGCAGATTCGTCAGGATCAGCAATACCAGGATGCAATCGAGCCAGAGATTCATGCGTCACCTCATGACCAATACCAGGGCCAGGATCGAGAGGACCGACGCCGCAACCAGGAACTGCGGCACCCGCACCAGCCGCAGCCGAGCCGTCGCCGATTCGATCGCGCCGACCAGAGCGGCCAAAACCATCATGCCGGCAACTCCGGCGGCCAAATCGACGCACCACCAGCCGCTGCGCACCGGCGCCAGGATGCCGACCAGAAGCGAGCCGAGCGTCCAGAGCTTGAGCATGGCCCCGTACTCGATCATCGCGAGGTCGGGACCGCCGTGATCCAAAACCATCACTTCGTGGATCATGGTCAGTTCGAGATGCGTGTTCGGATCGTCGACGGGGATACGGGCGTTCTCGGCGAGAAAGACGATCAGCAACGCCGCGGCCACCAGCAACAACGCCGGGCCGCCGGAAGCGGTCATCGCATTCCAGGTCACGGCCGCATACATGCCGCTCAATGAGAAGCAGTGCGTCTGCGCAGCCGTCGCCGCCAGGGCCAGCAACAAGGCCGGTTCCGCCAAGGCCGAAAAGAACGCCTCGCGGCCGGCGCCCATGCCCTCGAAGCTGGAGCCTGTGTCCAACGCCGCGACGATGGTGAAGAACCGCATCAGCCCGAGCAAATAGGCAGCAAGAATGAAATCGCCCGGAAACGCAATGAGCGCCGGGACGCCGCCCAACGGGACCAGCAAAAGCGCCGTCAC
>CAYMQL010000386.1:0-3529 GCA_964392255.1 uncultured Planctomycetaceae bacterium
CCTCGCGGCCGTTGTGCAGAAGGGTGCCCGAGGCGTCGCAACGTCCTTGAATTTGCAGTCCCTCGGCGTCGAGCGTGACCGAAAACGCCAACCGTTCGTAGGGGATAACCGGTCCAGCGTCGTCCGATGCGGCGGCTGCCGCGGTCAGACCAAGGCGTTCGACGGCGGCGTCGATCAGCGAGCGGCCGATCGTCCCCGGCCCGGCCGAGACGATCGCGCTGCCCTGTTCGAGCCGGCCTGCGCGGAAACGGGCCGAAAGGATGGTGGCTTCGCCCGTGCCCGACAACTTATGCGGAAAATAATCGGCCACCAGCCTTCCAAGGTCCAAATCGACCAGTTGCCCGGCGATTTCGCCTTGCCAGCCGTCGGGCGTTTCATTGGCCCAGAAGTGGCCGCGAAAACGGCACCGCGGCCCCAGCGGTTTCAACTCGCCAAGCCCCACGGCCAACAGGCGGCAGGGTAGCTCGCCGTCGCCGGTCGATAGCTCGAATCCGCTTGCCGGCGGCGACACCTGGCGATTGCGAACGATTCGGATGCGGGCCGGCTCGGGCGAGTCGGCCCCGGCCAGGCGAAAATCCAATTGAGCGTGCATCCCGCCGGGCAAATGTTCGATCGCTCCGCACAGTTCCGCAAGCGTTTGCGCGTGTTCGGCGTCGCGCAAGGTCAACTCGGCCGCCGAAAACCTCAAATCGGCTTCAAGCGGTCCGTCGCCCTCTTGCAGAACGCGCTGGAGACGCTGCCAGACGCGATTTAACCCACCGGCGGCCAACTCCGGCTGCGATGCGGTAATCTCCAGCACGTCCCGACATGGGCCCTGCGAGTCGCCCGCCTGTCGGCGCGTAATTTCGAGCAGCCGGCAGCGAAAAACCGTCTCGCCCGTCTCCGGGTCGGCCGCTTCGACGTTTTCGTACAGCGTTGCGCCGGGCCGGAGCCGCCGCAAACTCTCGAAACACACGGCGAACCCAATCTGCCGGCTCAATTCGCGAGCCTCGGCCCGCGCGCTGCTCGGCAGCCGTCGGGCGATGCACCAGCCGGCGATCAGCAGCGTCGGCGCAACGCCCAACGTTGCAAACAACGCCATGCACATCCTGCGCCGGGTCGCGTCGTGAAGCTGGAACATCCGTGTTCACTGACATAAGGAGACGCTGAAAATCCACCACGGAGACACAGAGAACACAGAGAAAGAACTCAACAGACTCTCCGAACAATTCCGTTTTTCAACACCGGAACATTGAAATTGATCAGAAGCCCAACCGACATGCCGCTCAGTTTCAGATAGGTAATGAGTTGGGCTTCATGAAGTGGTTGAAGCGATTCAACAGCCTTCAACTCCAGAACCACCGTGTTCGCCACCACAATATCCATCCGATAGCCACAATCCAAATTGACTTTTTTGTAACGGATCGGCAACGGCACTTGTCGCTGAAAGGCTAAACCGCGGTCGCTCAACTCGTAGCAGAGACACTCCTCGTATGCCGACTCCATCAATCCTGGTCCAAGCTCTCGATGTACATCAATCGCCGCACCAATGATCGCTTCAGTAAGATTCCCGTGCTTGAGCGATTCCATGGACGACAATGATCCTTTCTTCTCCTCTGTGACCTCCGCGTCTCCGTGGTGCTATTCTACGTATTATCCAGTTTTTCCCGGACCATCTCGTGAAACAACTTCCAGCGGGCCTGCATCTCGGCCAGACTGTCGCCGCCGAATTTTTCGACCATCGCCCGGGCGATTTCGAAGGCCACGACGTTTTCGACGATGCAGCTTGCCGCCGCGATGGCGCAAACGTCGCTCCGCTCGTACGAAGCTTTGTCGGGCTGTTTGGTCGCAAGGTTCACCGATTCCAACGGCCGCGCCAGCGTGCTGATCGGTTTCTTCGCGGCGCGCAGGACGATCGGCTGGGAATTGGTCATGCCCGCTTCGAGCCCGCCGGCGTTGTTCGTCGGGCGCGTGAAACCCAACGAGGGCGTATCGCGCAAGGTGGGATCATAGCGGATCGGATCGTGAACCTCGGAGCCGGGTCGCCGCGACGCCTCGAACCCCATGCCGATTTCCACGCCCTTGATCGCCTGCACCGACATCACTGCTTGGGCCAAACGGCCGTCGAGCTTTTTGTCCCATTGCGTATGCGAGCCGAGTCCGAAGGGCACGCCTTCGACGCGAACCTCGACGATGCCGCCCAACGTGTCGCCTTGTCGGGCCGCCTCATCAATGCGAGCCTTGATCTCGGCGTCTCGCTCGGGAGCGAGGGTGTACAGCTCGCTTTGATCGCGCCGGGCTAATTGTTCGTCGAGCGTGCCCGGCTGCGGCGGAACGGCGATCGGGCCGACTTGCACCACGTAGCCGAACGCGCGGATGCCGAAAAGTTCGAGCAACTGCTTGGCCAACGCACCGGCGGCAACGCGGACCGTGGTTTCGCGGGCGCTGGCCCGCTCCAAAACGCCGCGGATCGAGCCAAGATGCTTCAGCGAACCGTTCAGGTCGCCGTGGCCCGGCCGCGGGCGGGGCAAATCCTCCATCTGCTCGATTTTGTAGTCGCGATTGGGCACAAACAGGGCGATCGGGCTGCCGATCGAGCGGCCTCGCCAAACGCCGCTCAGGATATCGACGTGATCGGTCTCGATTTTCTGTCGCCCGCCGCGGCCATAGCCCCCCTGGCGGCGCAGCAATTCGGCGTCGATCGGCTCGGCGCGGAGTTCGACTCCGGCGGGAAACCCGTCGATCAGGGCAGTCAAGGCTTTTCCGTGCGATTCGCCGGCAGTGAAGTAGCGTAACATGTTTGCCAATTCTACCCAAACTCCCCCCCCGCGAACAGGCCGGTTTGTGGTTTCCTCTTGCAGAAAACGGCTAATCCCGCTAATAGCATCTATTCTTGTCGAGTTGGCTTACAGGGACTTTTTCTTCGGATACGTGCGTTTGCCCAGAATGCCCACGCTCCCCGATTGCCGGCGAAACGGCCATCGGTGCCCCTTTCGCGGGTGCGCCGTCGTGGCGGCAAGTATTCTCGCCGTCCTGGGCTGTCATGCCGCGCCGACCGTGGTCGAGCGCCCGGCCCCGCAAGAGGCCCTGTTTCCTACGCTGGAACTGAACGACGACCTGTTGAAGTCGCTCAAGCCGTCGAACCATCGCGACTGGGTTCCGGAGCAGGCCGTGTTGGCCCGGGCCGTCATCAACGGCAATCAGGCGACGGTCCACAACATTCGCGATTGCCGGTGGCGCGCCGCCGACGATTTTTCCGTGGAGTATTACGACAAGACTTTCGACCTGGACAAGCTGACCGCGGTCGACTTCATCGTTGTCCCGTTCAACGAGACGCCAAGCCTCGGCCACACGATGCTGAGCTTCGGATTCGACGACGGCGACCATCTGGCCGTTTCGGTCGAGATCCGCAAAGAACGCGGCGAAGCATTCAACGCGATGAAGGGTTTTTTCCAGCAGTACGAGATCATTTATGTCGTAGCCAGCGAGCGCGACGTTATTCGGCGCCGCGTCGCCTGCGATTTGTGCGACGTCTACGTCCACCGCTCGA
>CAYMQL010000387.1:0-3528 GCA_964392255.1 uncultured Planctomycetaceae bacterium
GTGTCCAGCTCCCAGCCGATGAACTCCGGCATCGGACAGCGGAACACCTTCCGCATGATGGCCCCGAAACCGGTCTTCACGACGACCTCGTCTTGTGACTCTTTGATCGTCTCGAACGGTCGAATCCACGGGTCCATGTTCGGAACCGTGGCGATCCAGTCCAAATCGTAGTGGAAGTAAGGATTGGCGTCGTCGGGCAGCCCCAACTCGCTGCGCCAACGCCGGGTGAAGCCGCCCCAAAAGAAATCGCTCACCGGCACGCGGTCGGGCTCCTCGTGACGCAGCGCTTTGCGCAAACGATCGAGCTTCAGAAGCGTGTTGGGCTTGCGCGTTTTGCCCGATGCAACGCCGACGGTTTCAAACATTCCCATGAAGTGTCGTCCTTCCGCGTTTTTATGGAGTGGCCGGCGTGAGAATCACCGCGTGCAAATCCATCAATTCCGATCCGGCGGCGATCGTCTTGGGGGCGACGCGGAGCATGTGCTCTCCGGCCGGCAAGTCAACGCTCCCCAGCTTGAATCGTTGAAACTGCTTCCTGCCCGTCTTGGTCTTGCCGGTCGAGACGGCCTTGCCGGCAAGTGGATGCGGACCGACGAAAACGATGAATTCGTTGCCCTCCGATTCGGGCGTCGCCGCGTAAACGATCTCGACGTCCCATGCGGCCGGCGCCGCCGCGCGAAACGGCCAGCTCAACGAATCGCTTTCGTGCTTCCACGATCCGATCGAATCGTATTTCTTCTCTTGGAACAGTTGTTTCTGATATTTCAAAGCCGGTCCGTCCCGCTGGGCGTCGAACGCGCCAAAGCGGTTTTCGACCCCGGCCCGGTCCATGAGAAGCAGCGTGGAATCGACTTCCGGCGGGCCGTCGATCTCCAACGCGACGACCGCGTCGATCGAATTAGGCGCCGCGGCGGGCAGATCGATGACCAGGTCTTGCGGCTGCGGCCGAGACGTCGTCAAGGGTTTTCGCTCGGCGTCGGCCAGAAGCCAAATCCGCTTCGGCTGGCTTTTTAGTCCGGGAACAAGCAGCTTTCCGTCGGCAGGCCAGTCGAAAACATGCAGGTACAACCGTCCCGGCTTGGCGGTGCAGCGTCCCCAGTGCAACGGCCCGAGCGGGCTGAGTCCCGCCCCGTAGATGCTCTCGCTGTTGGTTTGCATCCAATCGCCGACCTCTTCGAGAATCCGCACGGCGTCGGGCGGAAACGTGCCTTCGGCCGTGGGGCCGACGTTCAATAGATAGTTGCCGCCCTTGCTCACCACGTCGACCAGTTGATGAATCACCTCGGCGGCCGGTTTCCAGCGGTCGTCGTCTTTCTGATAGCCCCAGTGGTCGTTCAGCGTCATGTTCGTTTCAAAATCGCCCTCGGCCGCGCCGTTGGGAATAAACTGCTCGGGCGTGTCGTAATCGCCTAGGTCGTTGCCGATCCGATCGTTGACGATGCACTCCGGCCGCATGCGGCGAATCGCGTCGATAAACTGGCGGCTCTGGGCCTCGGGCATCTCGGTCGGAACGTCGAACCAGAGAATCCAGGGCTGATAACGCGCGAGCAACTCTTCGACCTGCGGCAAGGCCTTTTCGCGGACGTATTTGTCGCTGTCCTTTTTCGCGCGGTCGGGAAAATCCCAAGTGTTGTCCTGGCCCAGGGCGTCCGGCTCGTGCCAATCCCAACAATGCGAATAGTAGAACCCCAGCCGGAGGCCTTGCGCGTCGCACGCCTTTTTCAACTCCGCCAGCGGATCGCGGCCGAACGGCGTCGCGTCCATGATGTTGTACTTCGAGGCCTGCGAAGGGTACATCGCAAAACCGTCGCAGTGTTTGGCCGTAATGACGATGTACTTCATGCCGGCCTGCTTCGCCAACTTGACCCATTGCTCGGCATCGAACTTCACCGGGTTGAACTGCTTGGCCAGAAGCTCGTATTCAACCACCGGGATTTTCGCCTTGTACATGATCCACTCGGCGAACAAGTCCTGATCCTTTTCGAGGCCTTTCCATTGGCCGGCGGGCAGGGCATAGAGTCCCCAGTGGACGAACAGGCCGAACCGCGCGTCGCGCCACCACGCCATCCGCGCGTCGCGCTGTTGCGGCGTTTCTTCCGCGGCCGTAGGTTGCGAAACGGAAGCCATTCCCAGCATCGCGACCAACGCAAGGACCGTATAAAAGCGAATTCGTTGCATGTCGAAACCTCCGCAAACGGTTGAATCGGAATGAGTAACAACGCCGCGCTCCCTTTTCGCGCGATTGGCCGCAATTTTTACAGCCTCTAACAAAACGGGGACTGGCTCCGAGCAACTTGCATAACAAACATCAAATAACTTGATTTGCGAGGTGCCTGTCCCCGTTTTGTTAGAGCCTCTTAAATCTCAACGCTCTTGCGCAACCGCATCAACGCGGCCGTCGTCGCTTCGGGAATCACTCCATGCCGATCCGGCGGCACATCCAACAGCAAATTCACGCCGCCCCGGCGACACGCTTGATATTGCTCCCGAAGATCGTCGTCCGACCGCAGTTTGTCGTCGGCCACCCAAAACCACTGCGTGGCGATGGGGTCGCAAACTTCGCCGGGCATATAGTAGTTTTTCCCTTCGATATTGCGCCACTTTGGATAGCCGCCGTCCGGCGGAATCTCCCGCTCCAGCGAGATAATGTCCGACGGCCACGCATAGGCCGCCGGATAGCTGGTCTCATGGCCGATGCCGTTGTTCATCATGACGACCGCCTCCGGTTGTAGCGAGGCGATGTGCTGGTAGAGGAACGTGCGATAGCCCCGCCCCAGCACGCCGGGAATGTCGATCCACACCTCGGCGATCGGCCCGTACTGCGTCAATAGCTCGGTGACTTGAGCCGTCTGAAAGCCTTGGTACACCGACGTGGTATACGCCGGCAAATCCTTTTCCGAGGCGGGCAGATCGGCGCCGCGATACAAACGGCGGCCGTCCGAAGGCGTCACACTGCCGAAGCGGTTGTGGTTATCCCACGAACAGTAGTACAGCCCCGGCAAAACGCCCCGCTTTTCACAGGCCTTGCAAAACGCCTCGACCACGTCGGTCTTGTCGCCGCTATGGGCCACAGTGTAGTCAGTGTACTTGCTGGGCCAAAGGCAATGGCCTGCCGCATGTTTCGCGGTCAGCACCGCATATTTCATCCCGGCGTCGCGAGCCACCGAAATCCACTGATCGACGTTCAGTCGATCCGGCGCATACGTCGCGGCCGGCGCCTTGCCGTCGGGTATTTCGTTGCCCACAAACGTGCTCATGCCGAAGTGGATGAACATCCCATACTGCAATGCCTCCCACTTCTGCAACTGATCGAGCGAAAGCCGCTGACTGCCCGGCGCGCGGGGATCGTCGGGCGAGGCCGCCGCGACGCCCTTCGGCAGAGCCGCCGCAGCGCATGCGGCGCCTGCGCCGGCCAGAAAACCTCGTCGCGTCAATCCATGTTTTGACATCGCGGGTGTCTCCTTTGAGCTTAACAGCCTGTTGAAATTGTGTGCCACTGGCTTTGCCAGTGCAGGGTGATCCAAAATA
>CAYMQL010000388.1:0-3510 GCA_964392255.1 uncultured Planctomycetaceae bacterium
GGAGCCGCCCATCTCGCCCCTCGCCCCTCGCCCCTGTATACTAATTTGTTTGGCACAATCAACCTAATGAGATAGGGTGCGACTCTCATGGACATGGATCAACTGGTAGCCCTGTGCAAAAGGCGGGGATTTCTGTTCCAGTCGAGCGAAATCTACGGCGGCCTGCAAGGTTTTTGGGACTACGGCCCGCTGGGCGTCGAACTAAAGCGCAACGTCCGCGAGGCCTGGTGGCGCGACATGGTCACGGCCCACAACGAGTTAGAAACGCCGCCCGGGGCCCCTTCGGCCTATGAAATGACCGGCCTCGATTGCTCCATCATCATGCACCCGCAGGTCTGGAAGGTCTCGGGCCACTACGACCTGTTCCACGACTATATGGTCGATTGCCGCGAGTCGAAGCGGCGCTATCGCTACGATCAGGTGTGCGGCCGCTGGGTGACGTGCAAGGGTCAACGCGTTTTCGTGGCCAGCGACTTAAGCGGCAACGAGGGCCTGGAGCTGACGCAGCACAAGGCGATGAAGTTCTTCAACCTGCGAGGCAAGGACGCCGATGATCTGGCGTGGGAAGGCCCGCTGGCGTCGCTGACCACGGTTGACGACACGTCCAAGGTTCTGGGCCCCGACGCCAAGACCCTCGGCACGCTGACCGAGCCCCGCGAGTTCAATCTGATGTTCAAAACGATCGTCGGCGCGCTGGGCGGCGACGACGACGCGGCCTTCCTTCGCCCCGAAACGGCCCAGGGCATCTTCGTCAACTTCAAAAACGTCTGCGACAGCACCCGCGTGCGCATCCCCTTCGGCATTGCGCAGATCGGCAAGAGTTTTCGCAACGAGATCACGCCGCGCAACTTCACCTTCCGCTCGCGCGAGTTCGAGCAGATGGAAATCGAGTTCTTCTGCCGTCCCGACGCTTCGCCGCAGTGGTATCAGTATTGGCGCGACCGGCGCTACCAGTGGTACATCAACCTGGGCCTTTCGCGCGAGCGGCTGCGGCTCCGCGACCACGAAAAATCGGAGCTGAGCCATTATTCTTGCGGCACGGCCGACATCGAATACGCTTTTCCGTTCCTTGCGCCGGGCGAGTTCGGCGAGTTGGAGGGCGTGGCCCATCGCGGCGACTTCGACCTGCGCAGTCACATGGAGGGCAAGCTGGTTCGCCGGGGCGACGATCTTGTCGTCGAAACCGACGCCGACGGCAAGCCGCGCCATCGCGGCAGCGGCAAAGACCTCAGCTATTTTGACGACCAGACCAAAGAGCGGTTCGTGCCGCACGTGATCGAGCCTTCGGCCGGGGCCGATCGGGCCACGCTGGCGTTCCTTTGCGAGGCCTACAACGAGGACGAGGCCCCCGACGAAAACGGCAAGCCCGCCAAGCGCCTGTTTTTGAAGCTGCATCCGCGGCTGGCCCCGATCAAAGCGGCCGTGTTCCCGCTGGTCAAGAAGGACGGCATGCCCGAGATCGCCCGCGAAATCTACAAATCGCTCAAACCGCACATGAGCGTGTTTTACGACGAAAAGAGCGCCGTGGGCCGGCGTTATCGGCGGCAGGACGAGGTGGGCACGCCGTTCTGCATCACCGTCGACAGCCAAACCCTGCAAGACGGAACCGTAACGATTCGCGACCGCGACAGCCTGCGTCAATGGCGCGTGGCCAAAGAGGCCTGTCTCGCGGAACTGCAATCGCAATTGGCCCGCTGAGTTCGGGACCCTAGAAAAGGCGCACCCGCCCGCCCCCCGGGGCGTTGACATCCGCTCGGCAGCCTGCTAGCATGGCGACCCTACGCGCCGCCCCGTTGCCGGCCGGCGGTTCCGCACGCAAGGGTTGTCGGAGAAAAGGAGAACCGAAATGACAGCATACAAATTCGCCTTGGTCGCCGCGCTGATTTTCCTGGTTTCGTCGCCTTTATCGGCCGCCGAGCCCGAAGCGGCTGCCTCGGCCGAAAAGCCCGCCGCCGACCAATTCGTCTTCGTCGATGCGACTTTCGTCATCGGCGGAAAGAACCGGCTCCATAAAGACTGGGACTTTGTGACGGGCATCAAGACGCAGCCGGGTTGCCCGAAAAACTGGCTCACGCCGATCAATTACGCCGAGGGCAAATTGCGGTTCCGCTTCGAGGTTCTGGAGATGGGCCCGGTCGACAAGCCTTTGACCATCGGCATGGGCTGGTGGAACACGCCCAAAGACCCGGAAATCCGCCACTCGGCCGGCGCCTTGACAAAGTTCGACAAGCCGGGCGTGTACGAAACCACCGTGCCGATCAACAAGATCGGCGCCTACTACGGCGCGGGGCCCAATCGCGACAAGCCTTGCAAAGTGTGGCACTGGGACAGCGCCTATGCCGACAATATGTTCTATGTCTTTGTGCGCCCGAACGGAAATCCGGAAGACAAACAGGGCTTTCCCATCAAAATGCGCGCTACAGTGACGATCATGCCCAAGGAGTAGCGGGGCGACCGCGCTCCGTGGTCTGGCGACCGTTTGACTGTGCGTGGAATCGGAGTGGTGATGAAGCGGGCTCTGCACATCTTAGGGCGGGTCTTGATCCTGCTGATCTTTTTGGCCGCCGCTTGGCTGCTCTACGAGCGGTTGCGAAACTACACCTGGCAGCAAGTCCGCGACGCCCTGGCGGCAATCTCGCCGTGGCACATCGGCGTCGCCGCCTTGCTGACGATTCTCAACTACTTGATTCTCGTCGGATACGATTGGTTCGCGGTCCGCTGGGTCGGCGTTAAAGACCTGCCGCTAAGAAAAATCGCCCTGGCCTCGTTCACCGGATACGCCTTCAGTTACAACTTCGGCGCCACGCTGTTCGGCACTTCGATCCGCTACCGGCTCTATTCGGCCTGGGGAATGAGCCTGCGAAAGATATTAGACCTGCTCGTGATTCTCGGGCTGACGTTTTGGTTCGGCGTTTTCACGCTGGCGGGCGTGGTGTTTATTGCGGTGCCGTTCCGCATTCCGCCCCAGCTCGAAAAACTCCACCTGCCGTTCCAACACACCTTTTGGGTCGGCGTTGTGCTGGTCTCGCTGGCCGGCGCGTATGTGCTGTTCAGCGCGATGTCCGGGCCGTTGCAAAAATGGTTGGGCCGGCGGCTCCCGCTTCCGCCCCTCAGGCTGACGCTCTATCAAATCGGAATCGCCTGCGGCGATCTCTTGGTCGCGGCCGCGGTGCTCTACGTGTTGCTGCCGCCCATCGACGGCGGCTATCTGCGGATTCTCGGCATCTTCATGCTCGCCTTCGTCGTCGCCGTGCTCACCCACGTGCCCGGCGGATACGGCGTCTTCGACGCGCTGGTGATCCACTTCCTGACAGACGAACACGGCGCCTCGGCCGTCGCGGCGCTCTTGGTGTTTCGCGTTTTGTACTACTGGATACCGCTTCTAGTCGCCGGCGTCATGCTGGGCTATCACGAACTCACGCTGACCCACGACGCGCCGAGCGACCAGGATAAGCAACTCTAGTGCTCTGTCAACCTTTGATTTTGGAATTGAGTGCCACTGGCTGTGCC
>CAYMQL010000389.1:0-2380 GCA_964392255.1 uncultured Planctomycetaceae bacterium
CCCGGAATGTGCGTGGATTGGCGGTTCGGCTCCGGGAGCTGTTCTCTCCCGGCTATTCTCATGCGCCATTGCTTTCCTGAGACGCAATAGCCTGCCCCAACTGCCCCTGGACAATCGTCCCTCCGACGCGGTAGAACATCCAATGACGCAGCAAGACGGAGTGGAGCATATCATGAAGATCGGACTGGTCGGCTATCAGGGGTCGGGCAAGAGTACGCTATTCCATTGGCTGACGGGCGTTGCGCCCGACCCGGCCTTGGCCCACACGGGCCAGAGCGCGATGGCCCCGATTCCCGACCCGCGCATCGAACAACTCTGCCAAATCTACCATCCGAAAAAAGTTACGCAGGCGGCGCTGGAGTTGGTCGATACGCCCGGACTGAGCCGCACCCACGAGGGCAACGCCGCTCGGATGGCGATGCTCCGTGAGGCGGGGTGTCTGGTGTTCGTTGTGGCGGCTTTTGACGGCGCCGATACGGCGGCCGATCTGCGCTCGTTCGACGAAGACCTGATGCTGGCCGACATGGAACTCGTCGGCAACCGTATTCAGCGCGTCGAGGAATCGCTGAAAAAGCCGTTGCCGCGTCCAGAGCATATGATTCTGGAGCACGAACACGCCACACTGAAGATCGTGTTGGCGGCGATGGAGTCGGGCCGTCCGCTGCGCGAATCGCACATGACCGAGGAGCAGCAAAAAGTAACCCGGGCGTTCCGCTTGTTCACCGAGAAGCCGCGCGTGGTGATTGTCAACACGGCCGACGACGAGTCGGACCCGTCGCGGTTCACGTCGCTTTCGACGCCCGAGGTCCCGGTGCTGGCCGTGCCCGCCGGATTGGAGTTGGAGTTGTCGAAGATGACGCCGGCCGATCGGGCGGAGTTCGAGCAGGAGATGGGCCTGGTGGGCGCCGACCGCGACCATTTTATCCGCACGCTGCTTTCGATCTCGGGCCAAATGACCTTCTTCACGGCCGGCGAAAAAGAGGTTCGCACGTGGCTGCTGCGCCACGGGGGCACGGCCCTCGATGCGGCCGACGGCATCCACACCGACCTGGCCCGCGGCTTCATTCGCGCCGAAGTCATGACCGTCGGCGATCTGGTTCGCCTGGGCAGCGAGCGGGAAGTGAAGGCCCAGCACCTGATGCGCCAGGAGCCGAAGGATTACGTCGTTAAGGACGACGATATTTTGCTGATACGGTTCAGCGTGTAAGTCGGAGCGACGACGGCAATTTGATTAGACCTGCTTCAGTCGAGATAACAGCAGGTCTGCAAAACGTTTTGCAACGGCAATCACCTTTTGAACTTCCTCGGCCTCGATCTCACGCCATTCGTCGGGGTAACGCATGGCCACAGCATGTTCGGTAAGCTCGTCTGCTGAGTCGATCAATGCTGAGAGTTCCGGCACAGCGGGGGCGGCAAGCTGAACGAGATGCCTTATGTCATGCGTTCGCGGCGCTTCAACGCCGCGTAGAGTAAGAAATGCCTTCAGAAGCTTTTCGACATATTGCTGGCAATGGAAGGCGAGGCTCTCTCGCGGGCTGTCGGCGTTGCAACTGAGCACTTCAACCGTTCTCCAATCGGCCTGTGCCCTAGCCAACCACTGCCGCACCGCTTCGCGCGTTGCGTCGTTCATAGACGACCCTCCCATATTTCTCGGCGAAGTAGACTACGTGATTGACGACGTCCCGCCAGCGGCGATATTCGTCGGGCGTCTTCCAGAACACGTCGAAAGCCGACGGAAAGTCGGCCAGTAGAGGGCGGATCGCCGCATAGCGAACACGCGCTGGCAGGTTCGTCTCCGCAACCACCAGCAAATCAACGTCGCTCTGGTCGTCGGCGTCTCCGCGGGCGTAACTGCCAAACAGAATGATCTTCTCTGGATCGCATCGCTCGGCGATTCGACCGACAACGGCGTCGAGTTGATCTGCGGTTATCATAGCCGGATACTCCGCTTCTAAGCCTAGGCGTCTTGCGGTCGCCCGTCAATAGAAAGCCTGTTGCCGCATTGTCTTCCTATGTCCCTTGCCTCCTGCCATGTCACCCGATGGCCCAGCCGAGCAGGCGCAACGCTTGATAGAGCACGGCAATGACGCCGATCGCGGCCAGAATGGTTTTGATCTGGTTTGCGGTGGGCAATCCGCCGCCGCGACGCTACGGGCGCTGGCGATGCTTGCGGAGCGGCCCAGGCTGAACATGCCGCTGTATCGCCGGCGGGCTCGATGCTCTTCGCTTTGGCAAGTTGCTCGTTTGCCGTTGGAATGGCGGAATTGGTTTGCGCTGCGGGGCCCGCCCCCCCCCCCCCCCCCCCGGCGGGGGGGGGGGGTTGGTTTGGGGGGGGGGGGGGGGGGCGGGGGGGGGGGGGTGTCGGGGGGGGGGGGGGGGC
>CAYMQL010000389.1:2390-3510 GCA_964392255.1 uncultured Planctomycetaceae bacterium
ACCCCCGGCCCCTCTCCCAAAGGGAGAGGGGAGTTTGGTTGTGCGGCGGCGATGGCGGCCGTGGGCGGCGGATTGCCGCGGGCGCGTTGGGCCAGCAGGGCCTGGGCGGAAATGCGTTGAAAATCGCCCTCGACCGTGCCGAGGAACCAGCGCAGCCGACCGCAATAGGTGCCGGCCGTGCGGCCGAACGACGAGCCGAACAGCGTGCCGGCCAATTCGCCGCGCTGGTTGAAGATCGGTCCGCCCGAGTCGCCGTTCCGCGACGGGGCCGATAGTTCGATCATCTCGAACGGCTGATTGCCGCCGGGCGAAACGTACTGCGTTACTTGGCCGGTCAGCGCGCGATACGAGCCGCTGCCGTAGCCGGCAATCGTCAGCGGTTCGCCGGGCCGCGGCGCTTCGTTGGCCAGCGGGATCGGCGCGACGTTCGGCCGGCGGATGGCCAATGCGGCCAGGTCCCATTCGCGATTTGTCCGCAACAGATACGCCCCCGAGCGAAAGCCGTCGGGAAAATAAACCACGATGGTGCTTGCGGCGTCGCGGACGACGTGCCAATTCGTAAGCACCAGCCCGGACGATTCGTTGACGGCCACCAGGGCGCCGGAGCCGTAGGATGTGCCGTCGCGTTCGGGCGCGACGATGCGCACCACGGCGGGATGCGGGCCGGAAAACGAAGGTGACGGCGTGTACGACGGCGCAGCCCACGCCGTCGAGGCGACGCACATCGCCAGACTGATTGACAGAAACCGTCGCACGGCGGGTTGGCCTCGGGTGGGATGATGTCGAAGCGGCAAAGCAACCCGTTTGGCGATTCTTAGAGCCGGAAATATTTCGTCGTCGACTTCCTAGCCGGGGGCTAACAGCCCCCGGAGCGCCCGTCATCGACCTCAATGTCCGGGGGCTGTTAGCCCCCGGCTATTGGCTGTTGCATTGTCGACGAATGGAGCAAGGACAACGAAATTTCCGGCTAAAGACCGCCAAACGCCAGCGGCGTTTCATCCATGAGCGCCAACGGACGGAACTCCCCGTCCTCGTTTGTCTTCGGCGACGGCGGCCCAAGCGGCTCAGCGTTTCTCGATGGGAACGTAGTTCGTCACGCCGGGGCCGGTGTAGATTTGCC
>CAYMQL010000390.1:0-3504 GCA_964392255.1 uncultured Planctomycetaceae bacterium
ACGCGCCCATTGGTTTCGTCGATGCTTTCGACTTCGCCTTCGAAGTTCTCGAACGTGCCCTCGTTGATCTTCACCCGTTCGCCCTTCTGGAAGGCGATCTTCAACTTCGGGGCCTTTTCGCTCTTCTCTTCTTGCTTGGCGACGATCCGGCTGACCTCATGGGGCAGCATCGGGCTCGGACGCCCCGCCGCTCCGGTGAAGTCGCCGATGCCCGGCGTCTCGCGGACCAGGAACCAGGTGTCGTCGTTGATTTCCATGTGAACGACGAGATAGCCTGGATACAGCTTCCGCTTGATGACTTTCTTCTTGCCTCCCTTGAACTCCGTAACCTTTTCCGTCGGGACGATCACGTCGCCGAAATAGTATTCCAAGCCGGCGATGGCCACGCGGCGCAACAGACCCTCGCGGATCGACTCCTCGCGGTTGCTCTGCACCTTGAGGATGTACCAATCCATTTTTTCGGACTTCGTCGCTTCGGCCTCGGCCGGCGCGGCGGCTTCGGCCTGAGCCGGCGCGGCGTTTTCGGCCGCAGCCGTCGGCGCCGTTTCGACAGGCGCACGCTCTTCGATCCCGCCGGTTGCGACCGACTCGGTCGCCGCGGCTTCTTCGATGGCTTCGGCGGCAGGCGTCTCGCTCGGGGGCGCCGCAGCCTCGACGGCCGGCGTTTCGGCAGGCGCCTCGTTAGGCTTCGTTTCCGTCGCCGGTTCTGCGGCCGGTTGCCCGTTGGTTGTGTTCAACTCGTCCATCGCGCCAGCGTTTCTAAAGGATGCCAAAAAACCGCAACAGAAGTGTCCAAACCACGTCGCAGACGCCCAAATAGAACGCCAGAGCGAACATCAGGATCAACACGACCAACGAGGCGCGGATCAACTCCGACCGGGTCGGCCATGAAACCTTGTTCATCTCCGCTTCCACGGCAATGAGAAAGTCGGCGACGGCGGGAACGTTGACCAGACGATAGGCCGCCCAGGCGGTGGCCGCCAGCAGCAGCAGCGGCACTCCATACTGGTACAAAACGTCCTTGCCGGCCAGCGTCATGCTGAGCCGCAGCAAGCCGAGCGCAACGGCGACCACCAGCGCGGCAAACGTAACCTGTCGCGCAATGCGGCCTTGGGTCCGTTTATAGATCCCAACATGCACTAGCTCGTGAAGAAACGCGCCCACGGGATTACCAACCTCCTGCCTGGATCGCTTTTCGCTTCTCAGCGCCTCTTGAGGCGACGGTCCGACCGCCGTCCCAACCCAACCAGTCCTTAATCAACGCACCGAAATCGTCCATTCAATGGCAGGGGCGGGGGGACTCGAACTCCCAACCGCTGGTTTTGGAGACCAGTGCTCTACCAATTGAGCTACACCCCTAAGGAATGACGAACACCTTAATGACGAATGACAAAAATCGGCACCCGACTTGTGTTGTCACTCGTTCGTCATTCGTCATTCGTCATTCGTGCTTCGTTATTCTCCGTTACTTCAACACCTTCGTCACCACGCCCGACCCGACCGTCCGGCCGCCCTCGCGGATGGCGAACCGCACGTTCGCGTCCATGGCGATCGGCGAGATCAGCTCGACTTCGATCTTGACGTTGTCGCCGGGCATGCACATTTCCGCGTCGCCCAACAGCTTGGCCGTGCCGGTCACGTCGGTCGTGCGGAAGTAGAACTGCGGCCGATATCCGCTGAAGAACGGGGTATGCCGCCCGCCTTCGTCCTTCGACAGGACGTACACTTCGGCCTCGAAATTCGTGTGCGGAGTAATCGAACCCGGCTTGACGATCACTTGGCCGCGCTCGATGTCCTCGCGCTTGACGCCGCGGAGCAGCAGGCCGACGTTGTCGCCCGCTTGGCCTTGGTCCAGCGTCTTATTGAACATTTCAACGCCCGTGCAAATCGTCTTGCGCGGTTCGGGGCTGAAGCCGACAATCGCGACTTCTTCGCCGACCTTGATCACGCCGCGCTCGATACGGCCCGTGGCCACGGTGCCGCGGCCTTCGATCGAGAACACGTCTTCGACCGCCATCAGGAACGGCTTGTCGACTTCGCGCTGCGGCTCGGGAATGTACGAGTCGATGGCGTCCATCAACTCGCCGATGCACTTGTTGGCGGCCGGATCGGCTGGATTGTTGTAGGCTGCCAGCGAATTGCCGCGGATGATCGGAATTTCGTCGCCCGGGAAACCGTGGTGCGTCAGCAGCTCGCGGAGCTCCAGTTCCACCAACTCAAGCAACTCAGGGTCGTCGATCAGGTCGATTTTGTTGAGGAACACGACCAACGCCGGCACGTTCACCTGCCGGGCCAGAAGCACGTGCTCGCGGGTTTGCGGCATCGGGCCGTCGGCCGCCGAGACCACCAGGATGGCCCCGTCCATCTGTGCGGCGCCGGTGATCATGTTCTTGATGAAGTCGGCGTGGCCCGGGCAGTCGATATGGGCGTAGTGGCGTTTGTCGGTTTCGTATTCGACGTGCGCCACGGCGATGGTCACGGTTTTGGTGGCGTCGCGCACCGTACCGCCCTTGGCGATATCGGCATAGGACTTTGTCTTAGCCATCCCCTTGGCGGCCTGGACGGCCAAAATGGCGCCCGTAAGCGTGGTTTTGCCGTGGTCGATGTGACCGATCGTGCCCACATTGACGTGAGGTTTGGTCCGAGTGAATACTTCCTTGGCCATGGTCTGTGTAATTCTCCGTGCGTTAGATCAAGTGGATTGGTTATTGGAATATCGCTGGACGGACGAACCTCCGACCGTCGGAAGTCTTCGACCGGCCGACTCAAGAGCTGCTGAAGGGATTCGGACCCTTGACCTCGTCCTTACCAAGGACGCGCTCTACCGACTGAGCTACAGCAGCCAACGTCCTCTCCCGAGCCTCGTTGCGGAGGCGGTTGCCGCGGGCCGCCGCATACTCGTTTCTTATCTCCTCTCGCTACGCGTTGTTGGAAGGGGGAAGGGAGAAGGGGGAAAGGCGAGCCTTGTCGTCACCCTTTTCCCTTCTCCGCTCACCCTTTCGACTTTCGCTAAGCGGGTGAAGGGAGTCGAACCCTCGTGAGTAGCTTGGAAGGCTACGGCTCTACCGTTGAGCTACACCCGCATATGTTTTCAATGATGAACGACGAATGCTGAACGGCCGGCCATTGCCGCCATCGTTCACCGAAGCTCATCCATCATTCATCAATCACCGTTTATCGTTTTTTAGTGGGGGGTGAAGGATTCGAACCTTCGAAGGCATTGCCATCAGATTTACAGTCTGACCCCTTTGACCGCTCGGGAAACCCCCCTCAATAGCTCAATGATAAAGCATGAAGGACGAAGCCCGAATGACGAACGGCCAAGCACTCGCCGATCTCTCGCGTCACTCGTCGTTGATGCCTTGTCATTGAGCTAGCGGAGGGACTTGAACCCACAACCTGTTGATTACAAATCAACTGCTCTGCCGATTGAGCTACGCTAGCTGGTCATGTTAAATTGTTGTTTTGGTTGACGTTAATGCTGTTGACTTCGCGCCCGCAAAG
>CAYMQL010000391.1:0-3504 GCA_964392255.1 uncultured Planctomycetaceae bacterium
AATCGGCCCAATGCCAAGCGTCGGCGTCAAATCGACGGTCGGAATGCCCAGCAAAGTACACAGCGCATTTTCCGCCTGTCGCTTGGCGACCTCCAATTGCGTGATCGCCGCCTCTTGTTGCTTGAGCGTGCTGGTGGCCTGATCAAGGTCCAGCTTGGTCTGCTTGTAGCCTGCATTGAATCGTTTTGTGATGAAGTCCAAAACCCGCTGTTGCAATTGCACGTTGGCCCTCAACAGGGCAATCCGCTCCTGATAGGTGCGGATCTGCACGTAGTTTTGGGCCACGTCGCCCAGCAGCGTGACCAGCACGCTGTCGTAATCGGCGCAAGAGGCCTCGAGCAAAGCGTCGGCCGCGGCGACCGCCCGGCGAAAACGCCCCCAAAAATCCAGCTCCCAACCGAGGCTGAAACCGAAATCCCAGCGGTTGTTGAACCTTGCGCCGGCGACCGGGGCGGCCGGGTCGACCGACGACGCTACGCGGCGATAATCGCCAAAGGCGTATTGCTGCTGAGGAAAGAGTTCGCCCACGGTGATGCCGAGGACCGACCGAGCTTGCAGAATACGGAAGCCCGCCTCTTTCAGCGAGAGATTCTGCCGATATGCGCAGACGACCAGCTCGTTGAGCTTCGGATCGTTCAGAACGGTCCACCACTGGCTCAGGTCGACGTCCTTTTCGATGCGGATGTCGGCCTGATCGATCCAATGTTCCGCCACGGGTGCCTGGGGCGTGCAGTAGTTCGGCCCCACCTTGAATCCGTTGCGAAAATAGTCGCAAAAGCTCGTGCAGCCGCCGGCGGAAACCAGCACCAGCGCACTGACGACCGCCGCGGCCAGCGAATTTCGACACCTACTGCGCATCGTTCTCCCCCCTGAAACGCCCGAGCCTTCTTCGTAATCGGCAATAGCGTTAGGGGTTGGACAATAGAAATAAACAGAGCGGACGGCAGCGACGGAAAAGTCTCGCCAGATTGGCTGCGAATCGCGATTCCGCAAACTTTGCCCATTTCGCCGGGGCGCAGCGGCCCTGATCATAACCGCTCGCGGCCGCTAAAAAATCACACATCCACGATCACTTCCGCAATCCATCCGTCCGCGTCTTGCTCGACTTTTAAGGCGTGCCACGTAACGGCCTTCACCTCGGCGTCGATTTTGTGCCGGTCGGGGTTGATCGGCTCGCCCCTCGCGCGGGCTGAAAGCCCGCGGGGACTCACATCCACGTTGAATCGGACGAACGCCATGCGGCGGACCGAAAACGTATAGAGCAGCTCGGTCAGCCAGTCGTGCAGCAGTTCCTCCAGGTTGTCGCCGAAGAGTTGAAAACGCCGTTCTTTGGCGGGTCGCACGGCATCGAGATTAGCGACCAATATCGAGAACAGACCCCGGGCGGCGTCGGCGAACAGCTCCGGCAGATCGGCGCCCCGAGCTCGAATTCCCAAGTCGGCGGTGTGTTCGAAGATTTCGTACATCCGTGGGAATCATACCGCTTCAGGCAACGGCGGCCCGGCGGCTCAGGCGCTGAGCCACCAGTTGACAACCTCCAACACGGCAAATACCGCGAACATAAAGCCGACGAGCCAAAACGCCGTGCGTCCGGCATGGATCAGCAGCGGGCGCATCCGCTCGTGCCGCGTGGCCGCATAGACCAGGCTGATTGCGACAATCGCCGGCACGGCATACCAGAGGTCGCTTGCCCAAAATCGAGAGCCGTCGGCCAGAAGCAGATTGAACATGACAGGGTTCGCGGGGATGCGGTCGATGGTTGTAGAAACGCGCAGCTCAGGCGTTGGACGCGGAACCTGGGGCCTGCGGCGGCGCGCCGCTTTCCTTCTTCGTGCTCGGGTGAACGAACGGAACCGGTCCGGCGCAGGCGTCGTAAATGGCCAGCACATTCAACAGTCCGGCGACCATCGTGAAAAAACCGGCCAGCTCGAAATAGCGATGCAGTTGCCGGTGGAGTTCGCCGAGGGTCGGCTGGGCGAAATTCGGGTCCTTCGAATCGCCGTCGCCGATTTCCAGCCGCGGCGGCGCCATAAAGCCGCCCCACAACACCGCCCGGCCGTTGCTCATGCGATTGGCCTGAACCAGAGCAGGCAGGGCCGGCAGCCCGACGCCGATCTGGCACAAATACGGCAGCCGCCAATCGCCCGCGCGCCACGAAAAATAGACGGCCCGGCCGTAGCCGATCGTTCCGTTGCCCGAAAGACACGCTTGGTTGCTGCTGCTCAGATAGACGCCGTAGGCGAACAGCCCCATGATGCAAACGAAGTACAGTCCGGCCTTGGCCCGACGGCCTTGATACCAATGGCCCAAGCCGGGCACAAGCCAAGCCAGAACGCCCGCCAGCAGCGGGTCTTTCAGGTCGATGGTTTCGACGGTCGGCGATTCCGGGGGCGGTGCGGTCATTGCGGCATTATAGCCGACGGCGGCCGCGACGAAAGCGGGGGCCGTAGAGAATACGACGAACGCCGAAGGCTATGCGGTCACCCATGCATCGGCAGCGGAAGCAGCCATTGCTCGAAGAACGCGGCAATGGTCTGAAGACGCATGTCGGGATCCCATTGGCATTGGGCAATCACGCCGCCGCTGCCGAAATCCAGGGCCTTGCGCACCGAAAGAACCGTCTCGCGAACGGCGCTGGGCGAGGCCGCGTCGCGCAGCCGCTGAGGGTCCGACTCGCCCCAAAACGTCACGCGACCGCGATGCCGTTTGGCCAGCTTCTCGACGTCCATCAGATGCAACTGGCTATGGACGGCATCGACGCCGGCCTTGATCAACTCGCCGAACAGGTCGGCGATGTTGCCTCGAGAACGGAAGAAAACGAACTTGTCCTTCTCGTGCAGAATCCGGCAATATTCGCGGTAGCAGGGACGGAACAACTCGCGCCACATTTCGGGGTTGATCCTCAATCCGTCGACCGTACCCCAGTCGTCGCTGAAACAAACTCCGTCTACGTCCGTGGCCGCCCACAACTCCAGCTCTTTGCACGCAAAATCATGCAACGTCGCCAGCAAGCCGCGAATGTCTTTGGTTCCGCGGGCGAGGTCCAACAAGGCCGCTTCGCTGCCGCGAAGATGCCGCAGCCGGTCGAACGGGCGAACCTCCGACCACGCCAACACAAAGCGGTTGGTCGCCGCGCAGCTTTTATTGACTTTTGCGAAACGCGCGCGTTCGAGCAACTCGGCCGGCGGTTGGAACGAAGCAATTTTGCCGGCCTCGGCCAGCGGAGAATGCTTCGGTTCGTGGGGCGCGGCCTGCGGATCGCTGGACCAGACGCAGCCCCAAGCGTCGGTCAAATCGCCGCCTTTGCCCGATTTGGCGGAAGAACGCTTCACCTGCGGCAACGGGACCTCGGGCTGAACGATGTCGCTCGGATAGCGAAGATTCATCTCGGCCAGCTCATCGGCCCGGCTCGAGGCATCGCCCGGCGGCAGCCACAAGTCGCGTGGAACGCGGGAAACGGCTTCGTGATTGAGTGTCTTAACGACCAACTCGCGCGACGTCATA
>CAYMQL010000392.1:0-3502 GCA_964392255.1 uncultured Planctomycetaceae bacterium
GGAGGGTCGAGGAGAAGGATGAAGGATGAGGGATGAAGGATGAAGTCGGAAGGAAATGATGAAAGAAATGATGAATGATGAATGTTGAATGATGAATGCCGGACATATTGATCCGCCACAGCATCGGACTTTCCCGAGTGCCGTCGCTGACGATCTATGATTTCACATTCATCCTTCATCCTTCATCCTTCATCCTTCATCCTTCATCCTTCATCCTTTTCCTTCTTCCACCTCAGCACCGGATTTCGTGCCGCGGCCACTTCGTCGGGCCGGCTGATCGGCGTGCGGTGCGGCGCTTCGTGGAGCACTTCGGCCGACTCGGCGACGATCTCGGCCAACGCCGCGGCGAAGGCGTCCATCGTGGCCTTGCTCTCCGTCTCGGTCGGTTCGATCATCAGCGATTCACGCACGATGAGCGGAAAATAGACGGTCGGAGCGTGAAATCCGCGGTCCAAAAGCCCCTTGGCGATGTCCATGGCCGAAACATCGCGATCGGCCTTCAGTTTCGCGGCCGAAGCCACGAATTCGTGCATGCAGCGGTCGCCGTGCGGCACGGGCAGCAGGTTTTTCACCCGCGACAGCAGATAATTCGCATTGAGCACCGCGTCTTCCGCGATTTGCCGCTGTTGCTTCGGTCCGTGCGTGCGAAGGTAGCAGTACATGCGCACCAGCACGCCGACATTGCCAAAAAAGCTGCGCACGCGGCCGATCGACTTGGGCCGGGCGTAGTCGAGATGGTAGCCGCGGCCGTCTTTGACCACGACCGGCGACGGCAGGAACGCCGCCAGCTTCGCGGCCGCGGCGATCGGGCCCGCGCCGGGACCGCCGCCGCCGTGCGGACCGCTGAAAGTCTTGTGCGGGTTGAAGTGCATCAGGTCGGCGCCGAAATCGCCGGGCCGAGCGACGCCCAGAATGGCGTTCATGTTCGCCCCATCGAGATAGACCAGCCCGCCGGCGTTGTGGACCATCTCGGCGATGCGCCGGATGTTCGGCTCGAAGATGCCCAGCGTGTTCGGATTGGTGATCATGAACACGGCCGTCTGCGAGTCGAGCTTTGCGGCCAGTTCGTCGAGGTCGACAAAGCCTTCCGGCGTGCTCTTGACCTGCACGGTGCGAAAGCCGGCCATCGCGGCGCTGGCGGGATTGGTGCCGTGTGCGCCGTCGGGAATCAGCACGACGGAGCGTTTTTCGCCAAGGTCGCGAAAATAGGCCGCGGCGACCAGCAGCGCGGTCATTTCGCCGTGCGCCCCGGCCGCCGGTTGCAGCGAGACGGCCCGCAGCCCGGCGATCTCGGCCAGCATGTGCTGGCAGCGATGCAGCAACGCGAGGATGCCTTGCAGAGTCGATTCCGGCTGATAGGGATGCAGATCGATCATGCCCGGCAGCGAGGCCAGCCGCTCGTTCCGCTTGGGGTTGTACTTCATCGTACACGAGCCCAACGGATAGAAATTGGCGTCGACCGACATGTTTTGAGTCGAGAGATTGACGAAGTGCCGCACCACGTCGGGCTCGGAAAGCTCGGGCAGCGGCGGCGGCGCGTCGCTCAGTGCGTCGGGCGGCAGCAGATCTTCAAGCGGCCGGACGGGCACGTCGCACTGCGGCAACTGCGCCGCGCGGCGGCCGGGCTTCGACAATTCAAACAACAGCGGCGTACCAATAAATCCTTGCATGGCATCCAATCCCTAATCCCTAGCCCCTAGCCCCTAGCGTCCCCACACCACGCCGCGCGGCCCGCGCCGAACGCGGCCGATCAACCAGTTTTTCAGTCCGTCGCGGCGGAGTTGGTTGCGGATGCTTTCGGCATAGAACGGCGCGACGATCAACACGAGCCCGAGCCCCATGTTGAACACCTGATCCATCTCGGCCTGTTCGACCTCGCCAAGCCGCTGCAACCATGCGAAGACCGGCGGGGCCTCCCAACTGCCGCGATCGATCTCGACTTGGATTCCCTCAGGCAGGATGCGGGCGAGGTTTTCGTGCAGTCCGCCGCCGGTGATGTGGGCAATGCCGTGCACCACGTTTTTCACACGGTAGTGGCCCAACACGCTGCGAAGCGGCCGGACATAGATTTTCGTCGGCGTCAACAAGGCCTCGCCCGCGGTTTGGCCCAGCTCCTCGACGTAATCGTCGGCCTTCAGGCCGGCGATGTCGAAGGCAATCTTTCGCGCCAGGCTGAAACCGTTCGAGTGCAGACCGGTCGAGGCGACGCCGATCACCAGGTCGTCGGGCTCAATCGCCCGGCCGTCGATCACCCGCTCTTTTTCGACCACGCCGACGCAAAAGCCGGCCAGATCGTAGTCGCCGGGGGCGTAGACGTCGGGCAGGATGGCCGTTTCGCCGCCCAGCAGGGCGCAGTCGGCCTGGATGCAACCGGTCGTGATGCCGTCGACGATCTCTTCCAGTAGGGCCGGGTTGTCCTTGGGCATGGCGACATAATCGAGAAAGAACAGCGGTTCGGCCCCGCAACACAGGGCATCGTTGACGCTCATCGCCACCAGGTCGATGCCCACCGTGTTGTGCCGGCCGACCGCCGCCGCCACTTTCAGCTTCGTCCCGACGCCGTCGGTGCAAGAGACCAGCACCGGGTCTTTGTAGCGGCGGGCGAAAAGCTGGTTGGTAAAATCAAGCTGGAAGAGGCCGGCAAATCCACCCTCAAGAGGCATCACGCGGGGCGTATAGGTGCGAGAAAGCAACCGCGGCAGTCGGGCCATCGCCTCGCGATACACGTCAAGGTCGACGCCGGCGTCTTTATACGTTGCTTTGGCCATGCTCGATGCTCGGTTTTTTGCTGTCCCGCAAGCAGCGTATTTTAGCCGACCCCCGGGCGAATGGAAGGGTCTCGGCTCGACTCTTGACGGGTTGCGCAAACCGTGCCAGAATTCAGCGGTTTCCTGCGGCCAGCGGAATTCGACGACCGCGCGTCCCACCTAGGGCCCAGGCTGGGGCTGTCCCAATTTTCGTTTCAGCGAAAATAGGACTGTCCCCTTGGCCCACGATAGGATATCCACAACCGGAAAGGAGTCTTGCGATGCTGTCGAAGAGCGTTGCCGTTTTGGCGGCCCTATTGACGATTGCGGTCGGCGTTTTTGCCAAGGCGGCCGACCCGACGCCGGTGCCAAAGGTTTCGACCTTCGCTCCGGCGGAAGACCTGGTCCATCAGGCCGATCGGTACATCAAGGAATTGCAGTGCGCCGCGGCCGAGCCGGATGAGTATCTCGACAACGCGGACAAAATCGCCAAAGACTCGAACACGCTGGCCGTAATCGCATTGGCGCTCGGATTGCACGATCAGCCGAACGCATATCAGGCCTCGTCGGGCGCGTTGATCAAAGCCGCGCAGGCCGTGGCCGCCTCCAAAGACCATGCCTCGGCCGCCAAGGCGATTGCCGAGCTAAAAACAGTTGCCGAAACGAAGCCGGCCGCCGAACGCCCGTCAACGTGGGAGAAAGTGGCGCCGCTGCCCGAGCTGATGAAACAGGTGCCGCTGGTAAACAACCGGCTC
>CAYMQL010000393.1:0-3496 GCA_964392255.1 uncultured Planctomycetaceae bacterium
CAACAGGGGGCCGCCAGAGTTGCCGGGATTGATCGCGGCGTCGATCTGAATGATCGATTTCAGGCTGCGGCCGCCGTGCCGGCCGGGCAGCGAACGGTTCAGGCTCGATATGATTCCGGTCGTCAGCGTGCGTTCCAGCCCGAAGGGATTGCCGATGGCGAACACCCGTTGGCCCACCAGCAGATTCGTCGAAGTTCCGAACGAAAGCGGAAAGAGCGCCTCGGGCGGAGCGTCGATCTTGAGCACGGCAACGTCTGTAGCCGGATCGCCGCCGACAAGCCGCGCGTCGTAAGCCTGGCCGTCGCAAAGGGTGACGCGGATTTGCCGGGCGCCCTCGACCACGTGATAATTCGTCAAAACATGTCCTTCGCGGTCGATCACCGAGCCGCTGCCCTCGCCTTCGGCGATGACCTCGAACAGAAACAGCGGATTGCCCGCCACACCCTCGGTGTTGATGTTGACCACGCTTCGATTGACTTGTTGGTAGACGAGCACATTGACCCGCTCGTCGGGCGTCAGGGCGTCGAGCATGGCTTCGGACGAGAGCGGTTCGGCCGGTCGGCCCGGCAACGGTTGGGGCGCGGGCCAGGGCGTCGATTCCTGGGCTGCCGACTGGAGCTCGGCCCGCCATGCAACCGACGCCAATCCGCCCAAAGCGGCCGAAGCGGCGCAAAGAACAAGTAATTTCCTCATTGCGATCCCGCCTCCATGTGCGGCTCTCCGTCGAGTGTTTCCCCAAAGCGTCTTCGATTGCAACCGCGTAGTAATGCTCCGATCGTGGGCGACTGCCGCCCCTCGGAGCGTACAGTATGGTAATATAGTGATCCAGGCGAAGAAATTCGAGGCGTATGGAATCGTCGGGTGGGGTAAAAGGCCGTGGTGGCTGGGAGCGGGAAAAATTGCCACTATTGGGTGGTGCGAAAGGCAATTTTCCGTTTCAGAGGCCATGCGGCAGGCAGTGTTTTTGGTTGGCAAAGCCCCCTATGATTGATTAGAATGACTGTTGCCGACTCTTTCGTTTGCGGGAGTTGGGTAGTTTCTGCGTGCCCAAAGGCCGCCGCGGAACACGGTCTGGGTAGGACACATATCTCGGTTCGCTGGAGAAGTGAAACCATGTCGAAGAGATTTTTCGTTCGTTGCGCCCTCGTGTTGACGGCGATTCTCGTCGTCTGCGGATTGACCGACCGACATGCGGTCGGGGCGGATTCCAGTCCGATCGTTGCGGACATGGAAACGTTCTCGCATCCCGACGGCGCAACTTACTTTGCGGCGTGCTTGAAGCCGGCCGCCGCAGCAACCGCCGCCGGTCCGCGCGACGTGGTCATTGTTCTGAACACATCAGCCGCTCAGGCGGGCGAGTCGCGTGCGAAAGCGATCGACGCGATGAAATCGCTGTTGGGCGCATTGCCGGCCGACGCCCGCGTTCAAATTGCCGCGATGGACCTTGATGCAGAATTGCTGACCAAGGAATTCGTAGCGCCGCAAAGCGAGCAGGCGGCCGAAGCAATCGCCGAGATTGAAGCCCGGGTTCCGCTGGGCGCTGCCGACATGGAACGTTCGCTCGATACGCTTGCCGACACCTTTTCGGCCGACGCGAAAAACCCGCGAGCCATCATTTATCTTGGCGACGGGCGCAGCGCGGCCAAGCTGGTGGGCGCCGATGCTTTTACGAAGCTGACCCAGCGGCTGGTCGACGCGCGGATTCCGGTGACCAGCTACGTGGTCGGCGGCCGGGTCGATCTTCAACTGCCCGGCGCGTTGGCGGTGCAGACCGGCGGAAATGTGGTTGTCGACAGCGAGGAACTCAGCGGTGAAGAGGCCGGCGACCGGTTGGCCGCCGCCGCCGTTGTTGACGTAGTATGGCCGGTCGGCGCGGCATGGCCGGCGGCGATGACCGAGGTGTTGCCGAAGCGGCTGCCCCCGTTGCGAAGCGACCGCGAGACGGTTGTTTTGGGCGAGTTGAAGGGCAAGGGGCCGTTTAATGCGGAGGTGTCGGCCGAAAGCGCCGGCGGTCCGCAGAAGCTGGCGATTACGCTGACGCCGAAAGCGTCGAATGAAGACAACAGTTATCTGGCGCGGCTGGTCGAGGCGGCGCGGGCCGACGGCGGCGTGACGCTGCCGCTGGTGGGCGAGGCCAGTCTGGCCGAAGCGCGGCAAGGCGCCGCGGTCGGCGCGCGCAATTTCAGCGCTTTAGCCCGGCAGGCATTGGCTTCGGGCGATCGGACAAACGCCGGGAAACTGGCGGCCGAGGCCCTGAAGCTTGATCCAACTGATCCCGAGGCTTTGGCGGTCAACGGCGCGTTGGCGAAACCGGCCGCCGAGGGCGGCGCGGCTTCGGTCGTCGAAACGCAGGCCAATGCTCCGGCCGGCGGCGCCGACGATTTGGACCTGGTGGGCGAACCGCCCGCGGGCGCGATGGCTGAAAGTTTCGAACACGATCAGCGGATCATCGCCCAGATGATTCAGACCGAGGTGCAGAACGCGATGAGCGACGCCCGGTCGTTGATGAGCACCAATCCGCAGTTGGCATCGCAGAATCTTAAGCTTCAGCTTGAGACGGTTCGGCAGGCCGACCTGAGGCCGGAGGTGCGCGATCAGTTGGTCGACGTGCTTCAGTCGGGACTTCGCGAGGCGGCCCGGCGAACGGTCGAGGTCGAGCGCGCCCGGCAGCAGCGGCTGGAGAAGCTGGCCGCCGCCAAGGAGCAAGAGATGATCACCGACAATCTGCTTCGCGACAAACAGAAGGTGAAGCAGTTGATGTCGCGGTTCGATTCGTTGATGCAAGAGGGCCGCTATCAGGTGGCGCGCGACACCGCCGCCGCCGAGGCCGAGAAAATCCTGCCCAACGATCCTGTGCCGTATCAGGCCAAGACGTTCTCCGGCATGAAGGGAGCGCTCGAAGACGGGCTGGCGTTGCGGCGGGCGCGGCAACAGGCCGTAGTCGATACGCTCTACCAGGTCGAGCTTTCGCACGTGCCGATCCCCGACGATCCGCCGATCCTCTATCCGGACGCCGAAGTGTGGCGTCAACTGACGGCTCGGCGCAAAGATCGCTATAGCGCCGTCGATTTGTCGAAACAGGGCAGCGCCGAGAAGCGGATTTTCGACGCGCTTAAATCGCCCACGCAGTTGGAGTTCGTCGAAACGCCCTTGAGCGACGTGATCGACTACTTGAAAGAACTGCACGACATCGAGATTCAGCTTGACACGCGGGCGTTGACCGACGCGGGCATTGGCACCGACACGCCGGTCACCAAAAATCTGAAGGGCATTACGTTGAAATCGGCGCTTCGGCTGACGCTCCGCGAGCTTGGCCTGACCTATCTGGTCGAGGACGAGGTGCTCAAGATCACGTCGCCCGAAGAGGCCGAAGAGCGGCTTGTCACCCGCGTATACCCGGTGGCCGACCTGGTGATTCCGATTCCGGAGCCATCGATGGGAGGCATGGGCGGCGGCATGATGGGCGGCGGCATGATGGGCGGCGGCATGGGCGGCG
>CAYMQL010000394.1:0-3492 GCA_964392255.1 uncultured Planctomycetaceae bacterium
CGGACTGCGCGACCGCATGGCCGCCTCGCCCCTGTGCGACGGCAAGCGGTTCGCCGAAAACCTCATGTCGCTGCTCCGCTCGGTTTGGCGTCAGTGGATCCAATCGGCCGGGCCTTCGCCATGACGACGATCTCCGAACTACTGGCGGCGGCGGTCGAACACCATCAGGCAGGACGCCTGCGCCCCGCCGAACAACTCTATCGCCAAATCCTGCAAGCCGATCCCCGCCACGCCGACGCGACGCATCTGCTGGGCGTGCTGGCCGGCCAGACGGGCAATCACGCGGCCGCCGTGCAATGGATCACCGCCGCAATCGAGATCAACCCGCTTCAGGCCGTTTTTCACGTGAATCTCGGCCAATTCTATCGCGATCTGCAAAAACAGCCGGAAGCCATCGCCTGTTTCCGACGTGCGCTGCAACTCACGCCCGACGACTTCCTCGCGCACAATCATCTGGGCCGGGCGCTGATGGACAACGACCAGTGCGACGAGGCCGTCGCGGCCTTTCGACTCTCGGTCGAGTTGAACCCGCGGTTCGCCGAGTCGCAATACCACCTCGGCGTCCTGCTGCATTGGCAAGGCCGGTTTGCCGAGGCCGTCGTGCATCTGCAACAGGCCGTCGAGCTGGCGCCGAATAATCTTGCAGCCCACAATCGGCTGGGCAATGCGCTGGCCGACGCGGGGCGAATGGACGAGGCCGTCGAATGCCATCGTCGCGTCGTCCAGATGCAGCCCAATCTTGCCGCCGGCTACAGCGAGTTGGGCAATGTGCTCATCAATCGCGGCAATCTGGCCGAAGGCGAGGCTTGTTGTCGGCGCGCAATCGAGTTGCAGCCCGATCTGTTCGAAGCGCACAACAACCTCGGCACGTCCCTAAGCCGGCAAGGCCGTTGCGACGAGGCCGTCGCCTGTTACCGGCAAACCCTGGCGTTGCGGCCCGACGTGTCGGTTGTGCATCACCATCTCTTGGCGACGCTGCACTACCTGCCGGGACTGACGCCGCAGGAGTTGGCCCGGGCGCACCGGGAATTTGACCAACGGCACGCCGCGCCGCTGCAAACAACCTGGCGCCCCCACGCCTGCGTCCCCGATGCCGAGCGTCCATTGCGGCTGGGATTCGTTTCGCCCGACTTCTGCCGGCATCCGGTCGGCTATTTTCTCGTCCGCGCGCTTGAAAATCTCGACCGCGGGCAGTGCGAGGTTGTTTGTTACAGCAATCGGACCCGTCGCGATCCGCTGGCCGCCCGTTTTCACGCGGCTGCCTCGCTCTGGCGCGACGTCGTCGGATGGAGCGACGATCAGACGGCACGGCATATCCGCGACGATCGGATCGATATCCTGTTCGATCTGTCGGGCCATACGCATGGGAACCGGCTCTTGACCTTCGCCCGGCGGCCGGCGCCCATCCAGATCACATGGATCGGCTATGAAGGCGCCACGGGCTTGTCGGCGATCGACTATCTTCTAGCGGATCGGCATGTGGCTCCCATCGGCGCAGAGCAACCCGATTGCGAAAAAGTGCTGCGGCTGCCCGACGGCTACGTTTGCTACGATCCGCCGGCCGATGCGCCCGACGTCGGCCCGCTGCCCGCTGCCAAGAAGGGATATGTCGCGTTTGCAAGCTTCAACAATCCGGCCAAAATCAATCGCGAGGTCGCGGCCGTTTGGGCAAGAATTCTTCGCCGAACGCCGGCGTCGCGTTTGTCGCTCAAGTACGCCGGGCTGGCCGACGAAGCGGTCCGGCGCCGGTTTCTCGATCTGTTCGCCGCCGAAGGCGTCGATCCGCAACGTCTCGAACTGACGCCGCCGTGCTCCTATGACGAGTATTTAGCGGGATACAATCAAGTTGATATCGCGTTGGATCCTTTTCCGTTCTCCGGCGGCGCGACGACGTGCGAAGCCCTGTGGATGGGCGTGCCGGTGCTGACCTGCCCCGGCCCGACGTTCGCCAGCCGGCATGGGCTAAGCTATCTGTCGAACGTCGGCCTGACCGAAACCATCGCGACCGGCGTCGACGATTATATCGAGCGGGCCGTGTCGCTGGCCGGCGACCTGCCGCGGCTGGCGGCCATCCGCGCCGGACTGCGCGACCGCATGGCCGCCTCGCCCCTGTGCGACGGCAAGCGATTCGCCGAGAACCTCATGTCGTTGCTTCGCTCGGTTTGGCGGCAGTGGGCTCAATCGGCGGACCGCGGTTGACCGCTGGGCAGACTTCTTATTCTTCCGCCACGGGCGCGCCGGCCTCGTCGGTCGCCACTTGGGGCAGATCGAACGCCGGCTCGCTCTGATCGGCGTCGAGATAGACTTCGTCCATCTCGGTGGCGTCGACGTCGCGGCGCAAGAGGAAGTAGATGGCCGCGGCGGCCGTCCAAAAATAGCTGAACAGGTAGCCGACAGCCAGCAGCTTCACGCAATCGGCGAAGAAGCGAATGAGCCCGGCGCCGAAGCCTCCCACGCGGCCGAGTTCGTCGCCGCCGTACATGACGGCGTCGATCTGAGCGCTGCCGCATCCCCAGCCGGCCGCCCAATAGCTCATCCAAACCACGCCGGCGGCGATGTTCTGCACCAACACCCAGCCGAGCCAGCCGATCAGCCCGGCCGCCAGCACGTAGAACAGGTAGTGCAATGGGCGTTGGAACACATAGGCGTAAGAGCGGCTCAAGGCGTCGAAGCTGTCGGTGCCCTCGGCGCTGATGGCGCCCCACATCAGCGGCCAACCGAACAACAGGCCCGCCAACAGTAGAGTCATCAACAACCCGGCCGCCAGCGCCAGCGGCCAAAGCAGGCCGCCGAGAATCATCAATGCATCGGCTCGAATGATGAGCCCCAAGACAAAAACGGGAATCGCGGCCAGCAACACGCCGCCGAGCGGCAACAGCGGCGCGGCGCAATACGACGGCCACTTGCGAGCGGCAAATCGCAAAACCGCGCCCCAGCCAACCTGTTCGCTTGCGGCCAACTGCACGGCGGCGATCCGACAGATGGCGGCCCCGAAGAAGGCCCAAACCGCGATGCTCCACACGCCGCAGAGAAGCACCGTCGCCGCGACCGACCAGGACGGCGACATGCTCGATAGACCTTCCAACGCGGGCAGCGTCAGTAATTTCCACGGGTCTGATATCGGATTATGCAGTTGCGCGGCCGACGGATCGAACCGTTCTTGTTCCACACCGGTTTCCATGCCGTTGAGAAACCCAGGCTGGTTGGGCACGGCGGCGGCCAAGGCCTGCCAGGGACATGCCGTCGCCTCGCAAAGCGAGTCGCAAACGACGGCGCCTTCGCCGAAAATGCCCCCGATCAGCGCCCAGCCGCTGGCCGTGAGCAGAATGCCCGCCGCGCCGAGCAGAAGGGCCCGGGCGGCAATCGCCAAGCGAAAGACGCGAACGATCCTTAACCACGGGAAAACCTCGGACCACGCTACAGTTCGCACGGTATTGGCGTCGTGTTCAACCATGGCAGAAATTCCCCCAAAAAGGCCAGTAGGGACTCACC
>CAYMQL010000395.1:0-3489 GCA_964392255.1 uncultured Planctomycetaceae bacterium
CGGCCGGCGCGAGTCGCAGCAACACAGCCGACAAGCAACCATCGAAGAAACGGCTCGCGCGGCCGGCCTTTCGGTCGACGCCGCACACCGGGCCCTGAAGGTGCATCGACGAATCCTGTCGCTCGACGAGCCGCTCGGCGACGAGGGCGAAAACTACCTCGGCGAACTCCTGCCCGACGATCGGCCCGAGGACGTTTGGTCGGGCATCAACCGCGAGTCGCTCAAGGAAGGAATCGACCGCGTCTTGGAGTCGCTCAGCTACCGCGAGCGCGAGATTATCCGGCTCCGCTACGGACTTTCCGACGGCTATGCCTACACGCTTTCCGAGGTCGGCAAGATTTTTTCGGTCACGCGCGAACGCATCCGGCAGATCGAGGGCGATGCCCTGCGCAAGCTTCAAGAACCCTCCCGCGCCGCGAAGCTGGCGTGCTTTTTGGATCAGCCGGCGGCCGAGACCCCGTTGTCGTCGATGCAGTCGTCGGTCGGCTGAAAGTATCGCGCGGCCGTCGGAACGGCAATGCCGCATCGCCCCGTTGGCAGCGAGCGTTCGGCGTGCTACGATCTTGGCTAACCGTTCACGTGCCGGGGACTGGCTCATTTTTCCGCCCTTTCAAGGGCAAAAATGTGCCTGTCCCCTTCGCGTCCAAGGGGGATTGTCCCCTGTAAACGGTTGCCGATCTTGGCTAACCCCGGGGAGCAAGCACCATGAACGAATCCGCTGCCGCGTCGTCCGAGTCGAGACAAGCCTCGCCGCGTTGGAAGCCGCTCGGTTCGGTCGAGCGGCGCGTCGCAGGCGTTCTGGCCGAAAAAGCCAAGACCACGCCCGACGTCTACCCGATGAGCCTCAACGCCGTTTGCACCGGCTGCAATCAGAAGAACAATCGCGCTCCGCTCATGCAGCTTGAACCCGGCGACGTCGAGGAATCGCTCGACCGTCTTCGCGAGTTGGGCGCCGTAGGACTGGTCGAGGGCTACGGCCGCGTGGCAAAATATCGCCATTACTTGTATGAATGGCTCGGGGTCGACAAGGTCGAGCTGGCCGTGATGGCCGAATTGTTGCTCCGCGGCGAGCAGTCGGTCGGCGAGCTGCGCGGCCGGGCCGCACGCATGGAACCCATCGCCGATGTGGCCGCGTTGCGGCCCGTGCTCGAATCCTTGCAGGCCAAAGGGCTGCTGCTCGCGCTTACGCCCGAAGGACGCGGCCAGATCGTTGCTCACGCGCTCTATCCGCCGCACGAGCTCGAAAATCTCAAGCGGCGACATCAAAACGCCGCCCCCGCATCGCCCCCATCCGCCCCGGCCGCCGCCCCGGACCGCGAACCGGCGGATTATCGCGCCGAGATCGCCGAATTGCGAAGCGAAGTGGAAAATCTCCGCAGCCGGCAGGAACAACTCGAAGCCGAATTTCAATCGCTGCGCGAGGCCCTCGGCGGCTAGTGTTTTGTCAAGTTCGATTTTACCCGTCGGATGCCTCTGGCTTTGCCAGTGGCACACATCACTCGTCATCTTTGGTCAGTGCCACCACGCCAGGGAAATAAGAAACACCGGATTCAGTCGGCCCGTTCATATGCATCGAGAAACTCGTCGCGGCTGATTCCGGCTTGGGTGCAAATCGACCGTAGGGTAGAGCCCTTAATGAGTCGGTGGGCCGGCATCGTCAGAGGCGTGAGCGTGCCGTCTGGTTCGCGGCCCCGAATTCACTCACATGGGCGTGAATCGCGGATGTGACGTCAGCCAATGCCTCCTGATACGAATCGCCCTGGCCGACGACTGCCCCCTTCATGCCCAGCGGATAAGCGATGTAGCCGTCTTCAACATGTTCGACCACCACTTTGATTCGATTTGGGGCGTGGATTTGCTTTCTTGCCATGATATCTCTCTCTTTGCGATATCGAACTATCTCTGATTGTAGTCTATGCGCCCCCCCGTTTGTGTCAATGGCGACTTTGGGGGTGCATTCCACGCTTGCAAGATCGTTCACGATCCTCATCGCCAAAGACGGTATTATACGCTTTTCTAATTCAGACTTGCGCTTTTGAGGCAGGGCATCTCGCCGACGTTTAGCGACCGACGGCTTGCTGCACGGAAGCGCGATCGAGGGACAAATCCGTTCGGCGCGGGTCGGGCAGCGTGAAGTGGAACGTCGAGCCTTCGCCCGGCGCCGACTCGACCCAGATGCGGCCGCCGTGCCGCTCGACGATCTTTTTGCAGATGGCCAACCCGATGCCCGTGCCGGGATATTTGTGGCCGTGTCCGCGCTGGAAGGCCTGAAAAATGTGGTCGAAATCGGCCCGGTCGATTCCCTGACCGTTGTCTTCGACGGCGAATTTCCAAAACCCGCCGTCTTGAAAAGCGGTGACGCGGATGCGCGGGGGCTTTTCGCGATGAAACTTGACGGCGTTTCCGATCAGGTTTTGCAGAAGTTGCGCGAGTTGCGTCGGGTCGCCCAGCACGACCGGCAAAGGGCCCGCCTCGACCTCGGCATTTTGCTCGCGAATGGCGGCTTCGAGATTCGCCCGGGCGTGCGTCAAAACCGAGTGCATATCGACCGGCTGGAACTGCCGGCGCCGAATGGCCCGCGAGTATTCGAGCAAGTCGTCGATCAATCGGCTCATGCGGAGCGCGCCGTTGACGATTTGCCCGATGTATTCGGCGGCGGCGGCCGGCAACTGGGGCCCCAGCTCCTCTTGCAGAAGCTGGCAGTAGCCCGATATGGTCAAAAGCGGCGAGCGCAGATCGTGCGCAACGACCGAGGCGAAATTCTGAAGCTCTTCGTTGCTGTTGGCCAGCTCTTCAGTGCGCGCGGTGACGGCTTGTTCGAGATCGAGCGCATAACGGTCGACCCGTTCGAGGCAGGCCCGATGCACGTGTCGGAGCAGTTCGCTGCGGTCGTCGACCTTTTCAACGTAGGCAAACGCGCCGAAATTGAGCGCCTCTTTCACCAAATCGTACGAAGCCGCGCCGGTATAAATGATGACGCGCACCTGGTCGTCGAAATTCTGAATCTGCTGGAGCAGTTGGGTTCCGCTGAGGTCGGGCAGCCGCGAGTCGACGACCGCCACGCCGAAGTCGCGTTGCTGGACGTGTTCGAGCGCCTCGGCCGCCGATCCGCAGCCGATCACATGAAAACCCTCGTTCCGCAAGCTGACGGAAACGATATCGAGTTCGGCGGGATCGTCCTCGACGACCAGAACCTGAGAAAAACGATCCGTAGGCATCGAGAAGAGTCCTTTTAGAGCCTGATGTAGTTCAAGCGATAAAATGCCACTTTTTCCTAGGCGCGTCCAGCCCAAATTGCGGGTCAATGCCTTCCCAAAAAAGTCGCGACGGGCTATAATAGTACTAGCGGGTGGTTTCGGCGCCGATTCTTTTCTCTTTTCGTGCGGAGGTCAGGCCATGAAGGACCAAACCCGTGAAGAACCCCGCATTCTGGCGGCCGCCGAGCAGCTGTTCGCCGACCAGGGGTACGAGGCCACCAGCCTGAGCGAC
>CAYMQL010000396.1:0-3488 GCA_964392255.1 uncultured Planctomycetaceae bacterium
GTTTTTGCGCCCTTCGTGCGGCGGCGCTCGGCGGCGCGGCGCATGAACTCTTCGATCTCGCCGGCCACGTCTTGCGGCACGGGACGCGGCGGACGTTGCCCGCCGCCCTTGGGCGGTTGAGCCTCGCGGATTTTCGCCACAAGCTGGGCTATGCCCGCGATGATGAAGATGATCACCGCCAAGATGACTTGGACCAGCGTATCGTTGGCGGCGAACAACAGATCAAGTGCGTTCATGTTGATTCGGACCGTCCGCAGACGGACTCCCGCAACCGGTCGCAAGGCGGAGACGCTCCGGCGGCTCCGCAGCCGCCGCACTTCGATCCTATGACGCGGCAACCGTCTTCTGGCCGGTTGCGCTGATGCCGACCTTCGCAATCGAGGCTCGCATATCGGTATCGGCCTGGATATTGCGGAGCCGGTAGTAGTCCATCAGGCCGAGTTTCCCGTCGTCAAACGCGGCGGCAATCGCCTTGGGCACCTCGGCCTCGGCCTCGACCACCTTCGAGCGGCTTTCTTCGATCTGTGCGATTTGCTCTTGTTCTTCGGCGACGGCCATCGCGCGGCGGCCCTCGGCATTCGCCCGGGCCACGCGCATGTCGGCCTCGGCTTGATCGGCCTGCAACCGAGCGCCGATATTCTCGCCCACGTCCACGTCGGCAATGTCGATCGAGACGATCTCGAAAGCCGTCTGCGAATCGAGCCGCCGGGCCAACACGGTTTTCGAGATGCGGTCTGGGTTTTCCAATACTTCGAGGTGCGATTTCGCCGAACCGATGGCGCTGACGATGCCCTCGCCCACCCGGGCGATGATCGTCTCTTCGGTGGCGCCGCCGATCAACTGCCGCAAGTTCGCGCGGACCGTAACGCGCGCCTTCACCTTCAATTGGATTCCGTTTTGTGCGACGCCGTCGAGCGAATCCTTGCCCTTGCCGCGCTCGGGGCAATCGATCACTTTCGGATAGACGCTGGTCTGCACGGCTTCGAGCACGTTGCGGCCGGCCAGATCGATGGCCGCGGCCAGCTTGAAGTTCAGATCGACCAATTTGGCTTTGGCGGCGGCGATCAAAGCGCGGATCACCAGTGGGACGTTGCCCCCGGCCAGATAATGGGCCTCAAGCGACTTCGACGTTACGCCCTGTTCGTCGCCGATGCCAGCCTGAACGGCCATAATCTTGCTGCGAACAATCACCGAGGGATTGACCTTGCGAAAGGTCATGCCCAAGAGGTCGAAAATGCCGATGCCCGCCCCCGTGGTAACCGATTGGATCCAAAGGCGGAAATACCGGGCGAACACCGCCAGCACGATCAGCGCGAGAATAATGCCGATCACAATGCCGACGACCGTCAACGCGCGAAGCGTATCGCTATTGATTTGAACCAGCAACAGCATGGGCGGGCTCCGTGGCAAGAATAGATAACGGAAACGACGCAGCCGCGACTCCCAACATGCCGCCGAAGCCGTTCGCTGTCAAGCCGGGGGCGGCTCAAAAGGGTCGTCGTAGGTCCGTTTCAGGGGATCGGGGGGGATCGCCGGCTCATCAACCGGCCGGACAACCAACCCGTGACCGCGAACCCCCACCACGCGGACCGACTGCCCCGGTTCGATCGGCATGCTCTCGCTAACGGCGTCCGCCGTGCGTCCGTCAACCACCACAACGCCGCTTAAAAGCATCTTGCTCTTGGCCCGACCGGTGCGGCCCACCAGCTCTTTGAGTCGATCCTTTTCAGGATCGTCGGGCAAAACGTCCTCGCTCGTGGGCGCCGACAGCAGAATCCGCCGGCCCATCGCCGTTTTCGGCCAATATTTGAAGCCCAGCACGACGACCGTAGGCAAACCGACCAATGCCCCGACGAGGATCAGAAGCCCCGTAATCGGCCCTTGCTGGAACCCTATAACAATCGCGGCCAACACGGCTACGGCCGACAAAAAACCCAGCATTCCGGCCGAAGGAAAAAACATTTCCAGCACGGCCAGGCCGGTTCCAGCCGCCAGCAGCAGAACAGCCCAAATCCAAGGGTCCATGGGGGGGTGGCTAGTGGTTAGTGGCTAGTGGCTAGTGATTTGCACGGCTTTATAATATCTGGGGGGGTAGACGGCCCGCGTAGCATAACTATGGTAACCATAGCCCCTTACGGCCCGTCGTGCAAGATTCTGCGGTAAGCGGAAACCAATCCTGTGGCCCATGACAATGCCTAACCCTCGTCCAGAGCCCGGCCAGCGAGTTGCCGCAACCGGCGTCAACTGGCCCCGCGCGCTGGCCGAGCACGAGCGTTGGCTGCGGACCGTGGTCTGTGCCCGCCTCGGCGAGCCGCAGGCCATCGACGAGGTGATGCAGGACGTGTCGTTGGCGGCCGTGCGTCAACAATCGCCGCTGAGCGACCCGTCCAAAGTGGGGGCATGGCTGTATCGGTTGGCGATTCGCTACTGTCTGCTTTATCGACGCAAACAGGGGCGGCGACGAAAACTGACCGATCGCTATGCCCAACGTATTCGTCCCACCGAGGCCGACCAACGCCAGACCGACCCGTTGGACTGGCTGTTGGCCCGCGAACGCGGCGCCGCCGTCCGCGAGTCGCTCGCGCGGCTGTCCAAACGCGACGCGGAAATCCTGATGTTGAAATACACCGAAGACTGGAGCTACCGGGCCTTGGCCGAACATCTGGGCGTGCGAGAAAGCGCCGTCGAAACGCGGCTGCACCGCGCCCGGGCGAGGCTGCGGGCGGAATTGGCCGCACAAAACATTACGCCCGGCGACGTCTAAACGACCACCCACCCTATCACAGAGCCATGAACGCGACTTCCGACAACGCACCGTTGAACGACTCCCGTTTCGATCGGCTGGTCGACGGCGAACTGAGCGAGCAGGAGCGGCGGCAATTGCTCGAAGGCCTCGACCGCCAGCCCGGCGGCTGGCGGCGCTGCGCCTTGGCGTTCCTCGAAGCGCAATGTTGGAAGCAAACCTTCGCCGCAGACTCTCGTCCGTCGTCGCTGCCGAAAATCGAGGCCCCCGCCGCGCGTCTTCCGCGATCTCGCTGGACGCATCGCGTCGGAACGGCGCTGGCTATGGCGGCCAGTTTTTTGATCGTATTTTGGATCGGATCGTTCGCCGAGCGGACGATGCTCGATCGCTCGGCTGGGCCGCTTGCGCAAAACGAGCCGCCTCGCGCCGTCGGGCATGCGGCGCCCGATGCCGCCGGCTCGAAACCGTGGCAAATGGTGACGCTTGCCTCGCCGTCGGGCTCGAAGATCCGCATGCCCGCCGCCGAACGCAACCGCCTCGATCCGCAATGGCTCGACGCTTTGCCTTCGGCCGTGCCCGACGACGTTTTGCAGGCTTTTAATCGCACCGGGCACCAAGTGCAGCAGCGCCGCGAGTTGGTCCCGATTCCGCTTGGCGACGGCCGGCAAATGGTCGTGCCCGTCGATCAAGTCGACGTGCATTACACCGGAAATACAACGTACTGACAAAACAAAAAACTCGCCGC
>CAYMQL010000397.1:0-3487 GCA_964392255.1 uncultured Planctomycetaceae bacterium
ATCCCGAGAACTACTGCAATCGCTATCCACAAAATTTCGCTTGGTCGTGTACTAGCGGCTTTCCCGTTTTTCCCCCGACAGCATCGCCCCGACGAGGTAACGGCGTCGGGTCGGTTCTCGTCGTCTAGGCGACACGTTTACAATTTGCCGCGGGCGGCTTGAAAGAGCAGTCCCGCGGCGCAGGAAATCAATAGCATGACCCACGTCGCCGGTTCGGGCACTGCGATGACGACGTCGTTGCCTCCGGTCAGCAAGCCGGTCGTCGAATTGGCGCCGTAGAAAATGCGCCATTGATCGCCGCCGGCCGAAAATACCGCGGCGCCGTTGGCATAGTTGTCGAACATGCCGACCAGCGAGTCTAGCCCGTCATTGAGCACGAGCCAGAACATGTCGGCGACGTTAGGCGTGAAGCCGAACGATTTGTTCACCGTCAAGAGTCCGTCCAGATCGACGCTGCCTGAAACCGATAGCTGACTGTAGCCGGTATTGGCGGCCGATCCGATGATGTCGCAAAGATACGTGCCGTCCAGGGCGAGGTTTTCGTTGACGGTAAGCCGGCCGTAGTTTTCGCCGGGCGCGACGTGCAACTCGCCGCTGCAGGACAGATTATTGAGGGTGAGTCTTCCGCCGCCGGCGATATCCAAACGGGTGGCGGGGTCGTTGACGGCAACGTCGCCGACGGCCGCCACGGCGGAATCGACGGTGATGGTTCCTCCGCCGGAGAGCGTGACGCTTGCGCCTTGAGGGTCGGTAATTTCCTTGCCCACTTGCAGAGAGAGCAGCGCGTAGTCGGCTGCGGTGTTGCCGCTGATCGCCATGCTGAGCTTGCCCGAGTTCACGACGCCGAGGTTCGGGCCAAGGTCGAGCATTCCGACGGAGGTTGTGCCAACTTTTCGGGACGATCCCCATTTCAAGCTGCTCATCGGCTGCGAGCCGACTCCGTCGATAAGCAGCGTGTCGGTGCTCCAGGAGCCGCCGGCGGGCCGGGCAGCGAGCGCCAGCGAAGCGTTGACCACTTGCTCTCCGGGAGCGAGGGCATATTGTTGCGTGAAGGCCGTTATCCGGCCGGTCGAGACCACGTCAAATCCGCCGATATTGCCGCCCAATTGGTTTTGCACGGCCGTCTTGAATGCCGGATCGATCGAGTAGTTGTCGTCGCTGTTGTTGTCGTAGGTCATGTTGTCGATGTCGCCGATCAGATAGTCGCGCATTTCGACGTTGCGGACGGCGGGCGTGCAAAATTGGTTCCACTTCTGCACGTCCGACCAATTGCCGTCGGCGCCGGTCCACTGGTAATCGCGAATCGCGGCGACGTCTTCCAATTGGGCCTCGTACAGGCTGGCGGTATCGACTTTCGAGGCGGACGGTCCGGAAGATTCGCGATAACTCGGCCTCGACCCGCCGCCGAGCGGGTCGGACACAAACGGACCGAGCAATTGTCCTTTGGAACCAATCAGCCAGTTCTGGGCAGTGGGCGGGTTTTGCACCCGATAGCCCTTTGCCTCGCAGTTCCAAAACACGAAGTTTGCGCCGGTCCAGCCTCCGCCGGCGCTCGAGTTGCCGCGGTTGGCGGCGTTCAGTTCACCCGGTCCGTTGCGCGTCTCGGTGGTCGAAACCGAGACGTTGTCGTACAGCGATCCGTTGCACCATTGCTGATGCGAGCCGGACGTTCCGTGGGCGTTGGTTGCCGTGCAATTGTAGAACACGTTCGGCCCGCTGACTCGAGCGGTCGTTGCGAATGAACAAATCGCCTCGTCGGCCGTGCAATTTTTCACCAGCGACTGTTGCGTGGAAGAATAGAGATCGAAGGCATACCGCCGCCCGCCGGTCTGTTGGCTCTTGGGCATCTCATAGGTGCAGTCGCTGATGGTCACCCATTTGGTTTGCCTGTAGACCTGCACATGGGACCGGGCGAAATAGCGGGCCGTGGTGTCGCGAACCCAGACGTTTTCGGCCTGGGTGACGCTCACGAAGTTCCAGGCGTGTTGTTCGTCGGTGTCGGAGGCGTACTGCGATTCGCCGCGAAGGTTCTCAATGCCCACGTTGTTGATGCGATTCGTTGAAAACGCTTTTTGGAAAGTGGCGCCTCCGTATTCCTTCGAGAACGCCGTGGTGACCGGTGCATCGAGAAAGACGCGGTTGCCTTCGATGCGGGTAATGGTTCGCTCCCAACTCTCAAAAGTGCTATTCGGCTTCCAAACGTACTCGCCCATTTGACTGGCATTGTCCATGCCGAGGTCGGCAATCCAGTTCGCCGTGCTGGGCCTGGTGATTTTGATCATGTTGCCCACGGCCAATCCGGAGGTCGAATTGACTCGGAAACTGTTCGATCCGGCAGGCACCGTTTTGTCGGTAATGCTATACGTGGCGCTGGCGGACGTCGAAAGGTCGCCATTGCCGTCAATGGCGATCAGGCCGTTGTAAAAAGTGCTGGCGACTTGGCGCTGATCGGTGCCGCGCGCCGTGAGGATGGTGCCGTTGTCGCCCTGGCCCTCGCCGCGCAGCACAATGCCGCTGGCGTTAAGGGTGATGTGGGAGTCGATCTCGTAGGTTCCCGCCTTCAGCAGTATTGCGCCGCGAAAGCCGTTGACCAACGGCATTGCCGCCACCTGATCGATGGCGGCCTGAAGTCGAGCAGTGTCGTCGGTCGAATTGCCGTCGGCATAGACGGTCATAACCACCGGGACGTCGGGGATGTCGTTTTTTCCCTTGTTGTATCCGGAGATCGTAAAGTCGCAGATGCGGTCGCCTTCGACGTCCGGGGCATAGATCATCCTGCCGGTATGGCTTGGATAAGCCCAGATGCTTTCCGCTCCTTCCGCCGAGCCGACGGCTGCCATGGCCGCCGCACAAAGGAGCCATCGTCGAAAAGAGTTCTTCGCGCAATCATAGCGCAAGACGGCACGGGCTGCACGAATCATGGCCTTCCTCTCTGTAACGCTGCCTCGTGGTGTTAAAGCGTCAAATAAAACAATATAATTGGAACACTCAACATAACCCGAATATGCGTAAAAGTCAATCATTTTGTGCATAAAGGCCAAGCGGCGGTCCCATTTTTCGCGGTGAACCACAAAAACGGGGCCCCCCCCAGCGAATCCCGCGCGTCCTTCGCGAAGTGCTTCAGAGGATGCCGAAACCGGCGAATTAAATGGCATTTTCGCTGCGGCCTGGGGCATGGCGGCTTTCTGAGCTTCAAGCCGCAATGCGGCGTCGGCCGATGAGAGCAAGGGGACGGATTTACTTCGCGCCGCCGGGTGCGTAAAATTGAATGGTTCACCGTGCTTGCATGGAGTTTGCGGGTGTTTTTCTCCGCCAATTATCTTTGGTTTTGTCGCTGCACGTGTAGCTGTCCGGTCTAGCACGACCGGACAGCCCCGCCCTCGTTCGCCATTCTTTTTTTGTTGCCGTGCGTATTTTCGCAGTGCATCGGTGCGCGCTCCGATGTTTAGCCGGCGAACTTGTTCGCCGTGAATGCTTGATCGTTGAA
>CAYMQL010000398.1:0-3455 GCA_964392255.1 uncultured Planctomycetaceae bacterium
CATCCTCAAACTCTACGCGCTCCATGAATCCAGGTACGCTTTAGTCGGATGAACCGCAAATTGCATTTCCGTTTTTATAGCGCGGAATCCGATCCAAGCCGCGTTACTCGTTCCGGCGAAATCAACGCATCGAACTCCTCGGCCGAGAGCAGGCCGCGGTCGATCGCCAGTTTTCGGACGTCAACTTGGCCGCAGGCTGCTGCCTCGGCGGCCAGCCGCTCGGCCGCATCGTAGCCGATCTTGTCGACGAGTGCGGTCAACAGCGCCGTGCTGTTGTTGACGTCGCGCCGGCAGCGGGCCGCGTCGGCCTCGATGCCCTCGACGCAGTGCCGCGCAAAAATATCGCAGGCTTGGGTCAGCAGGTCAATCATCGTCAGCAAACTATCGGCTGCCAGCGGCAGAAATTGGCTCAGTTCCAGATTGCCGCCGCCGACGGCCTGCAAAATCATCTGGTCGTAGCCCATCGCGGCGATGGCCGCCTGGGCCACGGCCTCGGGGATGACCGGATTCACTTTGCCGGGCATGATCGACGAGCCGGCCTGGCGCGCGGGCAGCCGCAACTCGCCCAATCCGGCGTGCGGCCCGGAGGAAAGCAGCCGCAGGTCGTTGGCGATTTTCAACAGATCGACGGCCAGCGTGCGCAGGATGCCGCTCACCTCGACCAGCGAGTCGGCGTTCTGCGTGGCCTCGATCAGGTTTTCGGCCCGGGCCAGCCCGAGGCCGGTGATTTCGCGCAGATGTTCGACGGCGCGGAAGATATACTGCCGCGGCGCGCCGAGGCCCGTGCCGACGGCTGTGCCGCCGAGATTCACCACGCGCAGCCGTTCCTCGCACTTGTAGATGCGCCAGCGGTCGCGGCCCAGCGATTCGGCATAGGCGCCCATCTCGCGGCCGAGCGTGATCAACACGGCGTCTTGCAGCTCCGTCCGCCCGATCTTCACCACGTCGGCCAGTTGCCGCTCTTTCGCCTGAAATGCCTCTTGCAGCGCGACGACGCCTTGCTCGAGTTCGCCGAGGCCGAAGATCGCGGCCACCTTCAGCGCCGTAGGATAGGTGTCGTTGGTCGATTGGTGCAGATTCAGATGGTCGTGCGGGCTAACGGTTGCATAATCGCCCAAGGGCCGGCCTAGAATCTGCAAGGCCCGGTTGGCCAGCACCTCGTTGACGTTCATGTTGGTCGAGGTGCCGGCGCCGCCTTGCAGGGCATCGACCACGACGTATTCATCGAGCCGGCCGTCGATCATTTCGCGGCAGGCGGCCTCGATCGCGTCGGCGGTCGGCGATTCCCAGCGGCCAAGCTCGCGATTCGTTCGGGCCGCAGCCAGCTTCACCGCGCCGTAGGCATGGACCAACCGGCGATGCACCGGACGGCGGGCCAGCGGAAAGTTTTCCATGGCCCGAAGCGTGTGAATGCCCCACAGCGCGTCGGCGGGCACCTCGCGGCTGCCTAGCAGATCGGTTTCCGAGCGGAATTGCACCATCGAAATCGTTCGTCCTCTAGAAATACAAATCCCGCTCGTCGGTATGCTGGATGCGGTCGAGCCGGTCGAGTAGTTGGCGCTTCCGTTGGCCCTCGGGCAGTTTTTCGATTTCGAGGCGGATGGCTTGTTCGCCGGCGGCGCGCGTGGCGGGCGAGGCGTAATCGACCAAATACTCCATCAGCGTGCTCAGCGCGTTCGGCGTGCATAGGTTCTGGATGAAGCCCGGAATGGCGAACTCCATAAACTGCTGGCCGGTGCGGCCCAGCCGGTAGCAAGCCGTGCAAAAGCTGGGGATATAGCCGTCGACCAGCAACTCGCGAATCACGTCGTCCAGCGGGCGGATGTCGCCCAACTCGAATTGCTCGCGCTCCATGCTCTGCGTGTCGCCGGCCTCGGTGTATCCGCCCAGTTCGATGCGGCTGCCCGCGTCGATTTGCGAAACGCCGAACGCCATCACCTCGCGGCGGACGGCGGGCGGCTCGCGGGCCGTCAGAATCAAACCGGTATAGGGCACCGAAAGCCGCAGAATTGCAACCAGCCGCTTAAGCTGCTCATCGGTGACTAGGTGTGTATCTTCGAGCTTCACACCCTGGGCCGGCCGCAGCCGCGGAAAGCTGATCGTGTGTGGGCCGACGTTGTAATGCTTCTGTAAATGCAGGGCGTGGCTCACCAGACCGAGCACCTCGAACCGCCAGTCGTACAATCCGAACAGCACGCCGAGCCCCACGTCGTCGCACTCGGCCTCCATTGCGCGGGCCAGCCCGTCGAGGCGCCAGAGATAGTCGTTTTTGCGCGTGCCCGGCGGATGCACGCGGTCGTACGTTTCGTGATGGTAGGTTTCTTGAAAGATTTGATAGGTGCCGATGCCGGCCTCTTTGACAATTGCATAGCCCTCGTGATCCAGCGGGGCGGCGTTCATGTTGACGCGGCGGATTTCGCCGCGGCCGGCCGCCGTGGCGTAAACGTGCTGCACGCACTCGGCCATAAATTGGGCGTCGTAGTGCGGATGCTCGCCGAAAACGAGCACCAGCCGCTTGTGCCCGCGTCCGATCAGGGCCAACACCTGTTGGCGGATTTCGTCCTCGTCGAGAGTGCGGCGGACCGCGGCCTTGTTCGAGCGGCGAAAGGCGCAATACTGACAGTCGTTCGTACATTCGTTGCCGATGTACAACGGGGCGAACAGCACGATGCGGTTGCCGTAGACGTCGCGTTTTAACTGCCGTGCGGCGTCGTAAATCTGCTCGACGAGCGCCGGTTCGTCGGCCGTCAACAGCACGGCCGCCTCTTCGACCGTTAGCGGCTGCTTCGACAGACTTCTGGCGATCACGTCGCGCACCTCGGCCGGATCGGCCCGGCGCTGCAACAACCCGTGCAGATGCGGTTCGTCAATAAAACCGAAGCCGCTGCGGCTGAGTTTTCGATTGCTTATCACGGTTGACATTCTCTTGCTCCCGCGTGCGCCGATGCGCCGTCGGCCGCCGATCGGGTTTGATAGTTGGGCGAATCGCCGCGTCCGGCGCCGGGCGGGCGTCTCGACGCTTCGAGTTGTTCCACAAGGCAATAATGACTCGACTCGCCGGTCTCCGCAATGCACGCCTTGTTGGGATAAATCTCGTAAAGTCTGCGATATTGCGGCGGCGTGAGATTGGGCATCAACACGTTTGCCCCGCGCACCAAACCCAACTCCCGCCCCCCGTCACGGTTGAGCGTGGCCAGCGCGGTGGTGGCCGGAATGTTCGCCCGCGGACACGCCAGCCGGGCCAGTGCAATCACCTTGTAGGTCATTTCTTCGCTGGCCGGAACTTGCCGCCCCTCGGCGGCGTCGGGCCAGGCCCGGCGGTCGGCCAGCGGCGTCTGCGGATGCGGCAGATACGGCCCCACGCCAATCATGTCGAGGTCCAGCCGGGCGAACAGCTCGATGTCGTCGGCCAGGTCATCGTAGGTTTGGCCGGGAATGCCGATCATCACGCCGCT
>CAYMQL010000399.1:0-3449 GCA_964392255.1 uncultured Planctomycetaceae bacterium
AGGACCCGCGACCGGGCGGGCTGCACAACGGACGCCACCGGCGGTAGAATCTTGAACATGGGACGGCCGGCGGTGTTGCAACGCCCCGGCCAAGCGAACCCGGGCAGGCGGCCGATGGCTTTTGCCTGCTACCGGCGCTCGTCAAGGTAACAAAGTAACGGGTAGACGGCTGATCCCCGTCATGCGGTGCGGCCGGCTGTTGTGGAAGCACCTACGCCACAACGGCCGACCGACCGGCCCGGAAAAGGTAGGTGGAACGTGTCAGTCGATGCCGCGATTCGCATCAAGAGATTGAGTGTAATGCATGAGAAATTTCTTGATGCAGCTGCTTGTCCACTTTTTCATATTGCATTCCCAGTAGATGATGTAAACACTATTGATATTTTGAAGTGGTGGCCGGGTGGATATCGCGACCACAACTACCACGACTATGAAAAACGCAAAGCAGTGAAGCCCAGCCTAGCTAAACTGCAAAAGGATGTTCTCAGGGTAACCGGTATCTCAGGCGATAAGAAATCCACTGGTCCGCTCCGGTTCTTGAATAAAGACTGGCGTGGACAATTCATTAGCGGCGACAGTATTGATGTGTTCAGTGGCAACATAGCGGAGTTCGTAGAACTTGCCAAGATGATGAAAATTGACGATGCCGTAGAAGGTACTTGGATCGAGTTCTTGTACGCAATTCTCGGCAAGCATCAGATGGCGTCAAATTCGTTGGCGCTGGCGTGGATTCCACATAATGTTTTCTTGGCATCAGTACGCGCAATCGAGATGATGATTGCTGGTAGTCCCTATGTTGAGACCAACACGCCGACTAATCCTAATCTCTCTGAAGCAGAGAAAAGGATAATCGAGGTAATCCAGACTGCCGGACATCGCCTAAAGACCAACGAAATCGTTTGTGAGTTAGAGAAGCAACACGGTGCGGCGAGTGAGGGTACAACCAAGATGAGCTTGGCAGGGCTTGTCCGTCTTGGACTACTAACCAATAGACAGGACGTGTTCCCCAAGGGCTACGGCCTGCCCGAATGGAACGACCGCTGAGGGCGGGCCAGACTCCGGTATATACTCGCGTTAGGACTGCTTCGTCGCCAGCAAGGGTCTACCATATCGCACAGTGGCAACCATTCATCCACTGTGGCGAAAGGTAGACGATGATCGACCCAAACTCAGAAACGCTTATTTCTCTCTCTGACGCGGCGCGGCATCTTCCGCGCCGACGTGCCGGCAAGAAAGTTCACACGTCTTGTTGTTATCGCTGGACCACCGCGGGCTGCCGCGGCGTGATCCTCGAATCCATCCAAATCGGCGGCACGCGATGCACGTCGAAAGAGGCCCTGGCCCGATTCTTCCGCCGGCTGACCCAAGGTGACGCGGCCGACGCGCCGACGATCCGCTCCGTCGCCAAGCGGGAGCGCGCTGCCGCCAAGGCCATAAGAGAGCTTGAACGGGCAGGCGCCTAGCCCGGCCATACGTTAGGCCGGGCGCGGTCGCAAGAAAGGCTTTGCACCTTCCTCTGCCGGGGTTCGACTCCCCGACGGCCTGCTGACAGAAGCAAAACGCCCAGCACGTTGCTGGGCGCGAAAGCAAGAGAGACTTTGCACCCCCAATCGTACCACGAGGGGAGAACGGAGGCAATGGTGCTGGCAACGTGCATCAATCTGAAAGAACGGTTCGGTCGGCGGTTCCGCGTCGTGTACGAGGAAAGCTATCGCGCCGATCGTGGCCACGCCGCACGAGCCGAACAGCCCTGGCTGATGATCGTGCCCGGGCGCTATGGGCATATCTTTCCGCACGGCGGCAACCTGCTGGCTGCTTCGGTTGACGGATACGCCAAAGTGGCCGGCGTGCTGCGCCGGCTGCCCTGCTGCCGAATTCATCAAGACGGCGACGCCGGCGAGTTGACCGTGGTGTTCGACGCGGCCGACTTCGCCAAGGTAGCGAAGATCATCCGGGCGCGACGCCGGCGGCAGGTGTCGGCCCAAGAGCAAGATCGGTTACAGGGCATGGGGTATCAGAAGGGGGGCGCAGGCCCGCGTTGACGTTGACCACGTGCTGCGCCCGTGCGTTCCGACGGCCCAAGTCGACCTGGGAGCCATCGCCGGACAATAGACCCTGTTCGGGTCCGTGAAGTTCACCTAGAGAAAGAGAAAAGGCGTCGTGCTGATTGCGGTCGGGCACGACGCCTTAGAGGTCGCATGATGGATGGTACAGAAATCGGTGGGGACCAGCAAGTCCCCTCGTTGAAAGAGCAGTCCCGACACCAGATAGGCGCAGCCGGTGGTGATCGTCGCCACGCTGGCCGTAGTGCGCCGCCGCCGATCCTCAAAATGGCCCTCGAATACTGCCGGCGCGGCTGGTCGATCATCCCGATCTGCACGGGCTCGAAAAAGTCCGCCCGCAAGTGGGCGAAGCACCAAACAGAGAGGGCCAACGAATTGCAGTTGACCAAGTGGTTCGGCAAGGGACAGGACGTGGGCCTGGCCGTGGTCTGCGGCCCGGTGTCCGGTGGGCTGGTCTGTCGAGACTTCGATGTTCAAGAGGCATACGACCGATGGGCAGCCGATCATCCCGACTTGGCCAAGACGCTGCCCACGGTGGCCACGGCCCGAGGTCGGCACGTCTACTTTCGCGCTGCCGGTGTTGGTCTGCGCTTTGTCGATCTGTGCGACGGCGAGTATCGGGGCGACTCGGGCCACTACTGCCTGCTGCCTCCCAGCCGACACCCCGATGGTCCCGAATACCGTTGGCTGGTCCCGCTGCCCGATGGTCCCCTACCGATGGTCGAGGATGTTCAAGCGGCCGGTCTTTTTCCAAGCGGCTGCCATGTAACAGAGAGTACGGAGAGAACGGAGTGTACGGAGGTAACGGAAGATAACCGAAGAGAACGGAGGCAATTAACGGCAGCCTCGTTGGAAAACGAGGTCGAGGCTGCTATTCTGGAATCGCTGCCCTCGGGGGTGGGCAAGCGCAATCGGCAGGTGTTCGAGCTGGCCCGGGCGCTGAAGGCCATATCCGCTCTTGCCGACGCTCCCGTCGACGCCCTCGAACCTTGTGTACGTCGCTGGCATACCCTCGGGTTGCAGAAAGGCGTGATCGGTACAGAGCCATTCGAGGAAACGTGGATCGACTTTCTCACCTCATGGCCCAAGGTGAAGTTTCCCAAGGGAGGAGAACCCATGACGAAGATGTTCGCGTTGGCCAAGCAGTCGCCCAGCCCCAAGGCAGCGCTGCGGTACGAGCAAGACGGATTGCGGCTGCTGGTCGCCCTCTGCCGTGAGCTACAGCGGGTGTCGGGCGACAAGCCTTTCTTCCTGGCCTGCCGCACGGCTGCCGAAGTGTTGGAGTTGCGAAACAATCAGGGCGGTTTCGACCACGTAAAGGCATGGCGATGGCTGATCCTACTGGCTCACGACAAGATCGTGGAAGAGGTCGAAAAGGGTGATCGT
>CAYMQL010000400.1:0-528 GCA_964392255.1 uncultured Planctomycetaceae bacterium
TTCTTGCCAGCGACCAATGTCGCTATAGGCGGGACCGGCCAGCGTGACGGACGAAGGCCGTCCCGATTGCGGATCGATCCAGCGAGGCATAACTACGCGCAGCGCCAGCCGCAAGCCCGGCCGATCCGACTTGACCCAAACGCTTGGGGCCAGCTCTTCGATAACCTGGGGACGGCCGACCTCGTGGCTCAGATAAGCCGATGCGCCGCTGAGTTCGATTTGCAGCCGCTCGCAGCCGCGGTCGTCGCGTCCGCCTTGTGCAAGACGCTGGTGCAGCACCACGCGCGCTTGGGCGTCGCCGCCGGCGTTTCGCCAAGAGGGCTGCGGACTCTCGAAACCCTCGTGCCAGCCTGTCGCGGCGATGGCTTCGCCAACGCCAGCCAATGCCGGCGTCAGGCATGCCGCCAGAAAAATCAGGGTTCGAGACGCACGAGACATGGCAGACGACAGAAACGACTACATTACGTGAATTTTTGCCGTTGGACCAACAATTTTGCTTGCATCGGCGTACCATTCGGATTGCAACGG
>CAYMQL010000400.1:538-3446 GCA_964392255.1 uncultured Planctomycetaceae bacterium
GGCCGGTTGGGTAGCGAAAACGCCTCACGGCCGGGCCGAGGGTCAACTTGACGTAACTGATGCTTGTATCAGGATTTGCGAGTTGCATCCAGGTCAAAATGTGGCAAATCCTCATCATGCGGGCAAGGGACGCGGTGCGGCCGAGATGTCGCAAATCGTTTTCTGAAAACAGTTTACGGCATATTTTCGGTCATGGCTTGTACGGCGGCACGCCCCGTGCTTTTCTGGCTGGTACACAACCCACTTTGAAGGAGCCGCCATGAGCGACCAGACGCCCGTCTTGAAGACCGAAACCGAAGACATGCCCCGCGAACTGCTCGAGCTGGCCGAGGCCGTCCACGCCTTGCCGTCGGAGACTCGCCAAACGATCGATCCGTTCCTTCGGCGGGTGATCGACAGCAACCGGCGGCGTCGGCGGATTCTGCTGCTGGTTCAAGACGCGCTCAGCCAACTGCGGCTCGACATGAAATACCTGGCGTTCGATCTCGAGGCCACTCGCCGCGAGCGCGACGAGTACCATCGCAAGCTGGAAGAGAGGGCTTAGAACCGCTCAGAATAAGGGGTTGTGGCGGCGCGTTCCCCATTCTAGTATGAATGGTTGGGCCCGCGGGGCCGTCTTCCTAATGGTTTTCATACTAGTTATTCATCGGGCGGAAACAGAATCGGCATGGGACAGAGAACGGCGGAGGAGATTGCGCAACGCGCATTCGACTTGGGACTTCTCGACGAGCGGCAACTGCAAGAGGTCTGGGCCTCGTTCGGCAGCCGCAACGTGCGCCTCGAAGACTTCGTCCAAACGCTGGTCCGACGCGAGTTTCTGACCAACTATCAAATCGAACGCCTGGTCAAAGGGGAGCGGTCGGGCTTCTTTTTCGGCGACTACAAAGTTCTCTATCTGGTCGGCAGCGGCACGTTCGCCCGGGTCTATCGCGCCGTACATCGCACAAGCGGAAAAATCGTCGCCCTGAAGGTCCTCCGAAACCGCTACAGTGAAAACCCCGCCCAGTCGAGCATGTTCGTTCGCGAGGGGCGGATGGGCTGCACGCTCCGCCATCCCAACATCGTGCCGACTTTCGAGGTCTTCTCCAAAGGCAAGATGCACTTTCTTGCGATGGACTTCATCGAAGGGCGAAACCTCCGCGAATTCGTCCGCATCCGCAAGAAACTCGAGCCGGCCGAAGCCACACGGCTGATGATCGGCATCGTCGACGGCATGCGCTACGCCTTCGAGCGCGGACTCGCCCATCGCGACCTGAAAATGAGCAACGTGTTGGTTTCCAGCCGCGGCGAGGCGAAAATCGTCGATTTCGGACTGGCCTCGATGGACGAAACCTTGACCGACGACGCTCTGGCCGATCTGCCGAACACTCGGACGATCGACTACGCCGCTTTGGAACGCGCGACCGGCGTCCGCAAGAACGACAGCCGCAGCGACATCTACTTCCTCGGCTGCATCTACTACAACATGCTGACCGGGCAACCGCCTTTGGCCGAAACGCGCGACCGCGTGCAGCGCCTCAGCAAGCAGCGGTTTCTCGACGTCATCCCCATTCACAAGCTCGATCCTTCCCTTCCGGCCTGCGTTTCGTTGGCAAGCAACCGGGCCATGATGCTCGACCCGGAATATCGCTATCAAACCCCCGCCGCGATGTTGAACGACCTTCGCACGGCCGAAAAGCATCTGGCGGCGGGCACCGACCTGGACGGCGACGCCCTCGGAAACAGCAGCGCCGCCCTACGGCGCTCGCACGACTCGACTGCTGCGTTGCCCCATATCGGCCAGTCCATCATGGTGGTCGAATCCGACGCGAAGGTGCAAGACCTTTTCCGCAACGGCTTCAAACGGGCGGGATACCGGGTATTGGTGATTGCCGACCCTGTCCGGGCGCTGAGCCGTTTCCGCCAAGACCCCTCGGTAGCCGATTGCGCCATCTTCAACGCCCAGCAGATCGGCCAGCCCGCCCTCGAAATGTTCAACGAACTCGGCGAGGACCCCCGCACCCGCTCGGTGGCGGCTATCCTGCTGCTGGACGAAAACCAACAGGCCTGGAAATCGCAGGCCCAAACGGCAGAACACCGCCGCGTCCTCTCGATGCCCATTACGATGGGCCGGCTCCGATCCGCTCTGGCCGAAATGAAGCCGGCCAAATCGCGGGCGACCAGCAGCGAATAGACCCGCGCGCGTCCCGTGGTAGAATTAGTGAACTGTGGCGGTCACCCCACACGTTCAAGGATTCTGTGCCATGCCCAAACTAGATTATCGCAGCAAGATCAAAAGACTCCCGCCCCCTTTATCACCCTGACGATCGTCAATTAGCAGCCGCCTGTGGGTGCAGTAAAGGATTATGGCGGTTTCACGAAAATATAGCGTAGGGTGCGTGCTTGCACGCACCATCAGTTCGGGGATGCATTTGGAGATAGTTTGCCCTGCAATGTGCGTGCAAGCACGCACCCTACCCCTGAAGCATAACCTGCTATCCCGCCGCCAGCCGCCGTTCGACCTGGCGGATGGCGTCGTCGACCGGCCAGTGATGCGCGGTCAGGTCCATCGGCCGGCCGGCGGCCATCCAGCCGTCGACCCGTTTTTGGGCCGAGATGACCGTGCTGTGGCTGCGGCGGCCAAAGTAGTGGCCGATCTCGCTCAGCGCGGCGCGGGTGTGTTTTCGGGCCAGCCACATCGCCAGCATTCGCGGATGACTGACCCGCTTCGCCTTCTCATCCGATTGCAGACTGGTCGGCTCGAGCCCAAAAACGTCGCAGACGGCTTTTTCGATGTCGGCAAGCCGGACGACGCGGCCGCTGCTGCGAATCAGATCGGCCAGCGACTCCTCGGCCAATGCGAGCGAAATGGGGCGGCCCATCGCTTCGCTGGCGGCCTTCAGCCGGCACAAAGCCCCCGACAGTTCGC
>CAYMQL010000401.1:0-3442 GCA_964392255.1 uncultured Planctomycetaceae bacterium
CGTCTACCCGCTCGGCTACTATCGGCCGGGCAATTGTGCGCCGTACCTGTTCGATCCGCTGCCGCTGAGCGTTCGCGCCACGATGTTCGAGGCCGGCGCATGGCTCGGCGCCATCTACATACTTCCGTAAAAGAGGCGCGGCACAGGGAGGCGCCGCGGCAACCGCCGGTTCATGCCGGCGGTTTGCGTTTCTTGAGGGAACGGTCAGCGGATAGCGGTCAGCAGTCAGCTATCAGCAGACAGCGGTCAGCTATCAGCAGACAGCGGTCAGCTATCAGCTATCAGCGGTCAGCGCGCCGTCAAGGGGGACAGTCCCCTGCTCACAGCCCGCAGCTTTGGCCGCAACATCCGGAGCAGCCGCAAGAGCGTTGGGCGGGACATGCCGAGGGTCCGGTGCCGGATGTGTGGGCCGCCGGAACGCTCATCTGCCGTTCGGCGTCGTTCCGGCCGCACGCGGGACACGCCGGCCGCTCGTCGCCGCGAATCAACTCCTCGAACGCATGGCCGCAACGCTTGCAGACATATTCGTAGATGGGCATCGGCCGCATCCTCTTCTTGCAGGATCATTCAACGGCAAGCAAGCTCTCAACGGAAACGTCTTCGTCGATAGTTTCCCAGTGAATCCCGATTCCACGGCCGATAAGCCGCCAGTCGCGACGCTGCTCGTCGGTAGCGTCGCGTAGAGTGGGGAACCACTCCAATGGCACGACCAGTTCCCGACCGTCTGCGAGCACAACGCAGAGCGAATCTTCTGTGAAAGACACAGAAGTGGCAAGCGGCTCGACCTTAATGCCCGAAACACTCATGCCATTTCTCCCCAGCAACGTCGGCATTTTTCCATTATAGCACCGGCAGTAATCTGCTAGAATAGGGCTCGAAGGCACACAAGGTTGTGGATGTCGGAAATAGTATGGCTCAGATTACATTGACCCGCGAGCAGTCCCGCCGCGTCGATCGGCTGGCCGAGCAGGGGTTCGGCTTTTCGGGACTGGTGTTGATGGAAAACGCCGGCCGCGGCGCGGCCGACGTGCTGTGCCGCCTGGGCATCGCCGGCCCGGTCGCCGTCTGCTGCGGCAAGGGCAACAACGCCGGCGACGGTTTCGTCGTCGCCCGACATCTGGACCTTCGCGGGCACAAGGTCCGCGTGCTTTTATGGGCCAAGCCGGAAGAACTGACCGGCGATGCCGCGGTCAATTTCGCGATTCTCCGAAAGACCGACGTGCCCATCGAAGTGTTTGGACCTGCTCACGATGCCTCGCGATTACAAAAGCTGCTGGCCGACGCGGCGTGGATCGTCGACGCGCTGTTGGGCACCGGCGCCCGCGGCGAACCGCGCCCGCCGATCGACGCCGTGATCGATGCGATCAACGCGGCCCCCGCGCCGAAGCTGGCCGTCGACGTGCCGAGCGGATTGGATTGCGACACGGGCGAGCCGTCCCGACACACCATCCGCGCCGCCGAGACCTGCACGTTCGTTGCGGCGAAGACGGGCTTCGCAGCGCCGGCGGCGCAGCCCTACGTCGGCCGGCTGCATGTACTCGATATCGGCACGCCCCCGACGCTGCTCGAACAGGTGCTGCGAGAAGCGGGCGGTTGATTCTCTTTCGGAATCGCCGAACGCCGGCTTAACGCTTCTTCGGAAACAGCGGGCCGCCGTATAGGGCCGACTCGCCGAGGATTTCTTCGATCCGCAGCAGTTGGTTGTACTTCGCCATGCGGTCGGTTCGCGAGGCCGAGCCGGTCTTGATCTGGCCCGTGCCCAGCGCCACGGCCAGGTCGGCGATCGTCGCGTCTTCGGTTTCGCCGCTGCGGTGGCTGGTGACGCTGGTGTAGCCGTTGCGCCGGGCCAGTTCGATAGCCTCGATCGTTTCGGTCAGCGTGCCGATCTGGTTCAGCTTGATCAGGATGCTGTTGGCCACGCCCTGGTCGATGCCGCGCTGGAGCCGCTTCGTGTTCGTGACGAAAAGATCGTCGCCGACCAGTTGGATTTTGTCGCCCAACCGCTCGGTCAACAGTTTCCAACCGTCCCAGTCGTCCTCGGCGCAGCCGTCTTCGATCGAGCAGATCGGATACTTGTCGACCCACTTGGCGTAGATGTCGACCAATGCGGCCGAATCGATTTCCTTGCCGTCGACCGAGTAACGCTTCTTGTCGGCGTCGTAGAACTCGGAGGCGGCCGGGTCGAGGGCGATGAAGGCCTGCTTGCCCGGCTCGTAGCCGGCCTTGCCGATCGCCTCGACGATCACCTCCAGGGCGTCGGCGTTGCTCTTCAGATCGGGGGCGAATCCGCCCTCGTCGCCGACGTTGGTCGAAAGTTTTTTCGACTTCAACACGGCCTTGAGGTTGTGGAACACTTCGCAGCCGCAGCGGATGGCGTCGCTAAAGGACTCGCAGCCCAGCGGCATGACCATGAATTCCTGGACGTCCACCGCGTTGTCGGCGTGCGAGCCGCCGTTGATGATGTTCATCATCGGGGCCGGCAGCAGCCGGGCGCCGACGCCGCCCAGGTAGCGGAACAGGGGCAGCCCGCAACAGGCGGCCGCGGCCTTGGCGTTGGCCAGCGACACACCAAGGATCGCGTTCGCGCCGAAATTCTTCTTATTCTCCGTGCCGTCCAGCTCGATCATGCGGCGGTCCAGCGCGATCTGATCCACCGCGTCCATGCCGCACAGCTCGTCGGCCAGCTTGCCGTTGACGTTGTCGACGGCCTTCAAGACCCCCTTGCCGAGGTATTTCGTTTTGTCGCCGTCGCGCAGCTCGAGGGCTTCGTGGATGCCAGTGCTGGCCCCGCTGGGCACGGCCGCGCGGCCGAAACTGCCGTCGGCCAGTTCTACGTCGACTTCGACGGTCGGATTGCCGCGGCTATCGAGAATTTGTCGGGCGCGAATGTCTACAATGGTCGAACTCATGGCGGGGTTCCTTCGATGGGTTAATGGTTCCGATTGGTTCAATAGCCGGGATCCAACGGATCCCGGGAGTATTTGCAGGCATCTCCAAAAAGCCCCATTGTGCGCGATCGGCCGCCGCTTGGCTAGCGGGGGTCTGGCATTTGAGTTAGACTGTATTAGTTGCTGGATTGCCGTTTAGGGGAGGTCTTTTATGAGCATCGCACCAGAACAATACTTGGTTGACGGCCACGGAAAACGTACCGGGGTCATCCTCTCCGACCAGCAATACCGTCGGATCATCGAGGACCTTCACGATTTGGCGGTTGTGGCCGAGCGGCGTGACGAGAAACCGATAAGCCTGGAAGCACTGAAACGCAGACTGCACAAGGATGGACTCCTTTAGAATTCGCATGGAACCGCAGCCGTTGCCCGGGAATTTCGTCTCGGTGCAGCCTGGGGGCGGCGTCTGTTATCAGATCGAATTGGTTTGGGGATGCCTGCGGCGTTGGTGGCTTAAGCATTTTCGCCCGGGCTACGTGCGGCGCATGGCCGCC
>CAYMQL010000402.1:0-3428 GCA_964392255.1 uncultured Planctomycetaceae bacterium
CTCCCTGGAGCCTTGGCATGAACATCTGGAACAAAGTGTTGGTTGGGGTGATCGCCGTCTTCGGGCTGGTCTTTTTCTACATGGCCGCCCGGACCCTCAAAACCCACCAACACTGGGGCGACGCCGCCAACAAGCTCGAAGCTCGAATCGAGCAGGTCCGCAACGACAACGAGCGGCTCCGGCAGACCATCGACGGCGAACTCCGCCTCGAGCTCGAGCGTCTTCTGGCCGACCGCAGCCGCGCGTGGTTCAACTGCGGCGCCAACGTCAAGGTGAACCCCGCCGACGGCACCGCCGCCGTCGTTGTTGCCATAAACCAGCCCGCCGCCGTCGGCATCGCCGTCGGCGCCGTGCTTTACGCTTTCGAGGAGTCCGCCGCCGGGCAGAAGGGCCGTTATCTGGGCCAGTTTAAGGCCGCCGCCGTCCAGGCGCAGCAAGTCCAGTTGGAGCCGGTCTCGCGACTCAGTCCGCGCGAAGCCGAATCGCTGGCTTCGGCCAAGGGACCTTGGGCCTTGTACGAAGTCATGCCGCGCGATAGCCACGACGCCTTTGCCGCGATCGACGACAAACAGGTCGAGGCCATGCTTCCCGCCGAGACGGCCGCCGAATACGTCGGCGAGAAAAAAACCGCGAGGCCGCTTCGCGATTATCAGGTTTTGCTCAGCGCCGCGCAGCTTCGGTTCACCCTTCTGATCGACCGAATCAGCGCCTGGCTGGGCGACAATCGGCTTGTCGATGAGGCACTGACCAAAGCCAAGGAGCAGGAAAAGGCCCTTCAGGCCGAGTTGGCCCTGGCCGCCGAGGACGTGAAGCAATCGGCGGCCGAACGCGACGCGGTCGTCGCTTATCGAAAATCTCTCGAAAAAGAGCTGGAGGCCGTCAAAGCGGCCATTGCCCAATTGATCAAGTCGAACCAGGCCATGGCCGGCCAACTCGCAAAGCGGCAGTTCGAGGCCGCCAGACGCATCGACGAGCGCACCCGTGCCATGGCGCAATCCGGTACGGAGAGCTTCTGACGCCGTGGGCATCTACGATCGCGACTATTACCGCCGGGAGCCGCAAGGCCTTTCGCTCTATGCGCCCCGCTCCGTCGTCGGCGCTATCATCGCCCTGAATATCGTCGTTTGGATCGCCGATTTCTTCACGCCCGAAACCCAGGGCGGACGCTGGCTCAGCGACCACATGGCGGTCCACGCCGACACCCTGGCAAAACCTTGGCTCTGGTGGCAATTCCTCACGGCCGGATTCGCCCACTCGCCCATCGACTTCCAGCATATCCTTTTCAACATGCTGGCCTTGTTCTTTCTCGGCCGCGACATCGAAGACTACTACGGCCCGCGCGAATTTCTCAAACTCTATCTCGTCATGGTCGTCTTCACGGCCGTGGTTTGGAACGTCGTCGTGAAACTGGCCAACGCGCCGGTTTACATCCAGGCCTACGGGGCGTCGGGCGCGATTTCGGGCGTGGTCGTCTTGTATGCCATGAACTTCCCCCGCCGCACCATGCTCTTGTTCTTCGTCATTCCGATTCCAGCCTGGGCGCTCGGCGTGCTGGTCGTGGCGATGGACGCGCTCGGCGGACTCGGACACGGCCAGTCGAACGTGGCCTATTCCATGCACCTGGCCGGCGCCGCCTTCGCGTTCGTCTATTGCCGCCGGGGCTGGAACTTGACTCGTCTGCTCGAAGGCCGCGTCTCCTTGCCCCGGCTGCGCCGCAAACCCCGCCTGCGAATCCATCGCGAGGAAGACGAGCCGCAAGCCCCCAATCTGAGCGCCGAGGTCGATCGCATCCTCGAAAAGATCTACCGCGAAGGCGAAGCCGGCCTGACGGCCCAAGAGCGCAAGACGCTCGAAACCGCCAGCCGCGAATATCAGCGGAAGATGACGCGGAGCTGAGCCGCAAAGTTTCGCCATGCCCCCCATCCTTTCAATTCGGAAGAATTGTTACAGCGGGCAGAATCCGCATTCGATGAAAAGGTTATGTCGTCAATGGGGGGATCTATCGTCATGCTGCGCCGGCGGGCTGCCGTTCTCGCTGTTTTTCTTGTTGCGGCCGCTTTCGCCGGCTGCGCAAACCGTTGCGCGTGCGTGGGCAGCGGCGGAGGCTGTCCGCCGGCGAGCCTGCCGCCCGGCGATATCGCCGCGACCCGAGGCGTTCTGAGCGCCGACCTCTCGGCCGTTGCCCCTTACAGCGCGGTCGATCGCCTATTGGGACCGCCGCCGGGCCCCTCGCAATACCGCGTGCTCCGGGCCGAAGACATCCAATGTTTGGCCGCCGCCAACGCCCCGCTGGCAAATCTCTATGCCTCCGAAAGCAACGCCGTCCAGAGCGGAGCCGGTTGCCATAACCAGCCCTCGGCGTGTGTGTTGAGCAAGCTGGCCGCCTACCGCGCCGCCGACGAGCGAAACAAAAACGCCGCCAACGCTTTGGAATTGTTCTACGCACTCGCCGAGGCGCAAATCCAACGCGACATTCTCGACCGCACCCTGGCCGAGTTCGATCGTGCGTTGGGCAATCTCGACCAGCTTCAGCAAAGCGGGCTGAAAATGCCCGCCGACCGAACCGCGGTGGCCCGCCAAAGGCTCGACGCACTCGATCGGCGGATCGCGTGCCAGTCGTCGATCGGCCGATTCGAGGGCCAATTGCAGCAGCTTTGCGGTCTTGCGGCCGACTCCTCCACGGCGATCTGGCCTCAGGCCGATCTTGTCGTGGCCGTCGCACCGACCGACGCACAGGCGGCCGTCGCCGAGGGGCTTGCGCATCGGGCCGATTTGGGCGCCCTGCAAATGCTCGCACGCTCGCTCAGCCTCGAAACCCTGCCCGCCGTGCGCAGCGGAATGCAGGCCCTTGGGCCCGGGCTGGGCGCGTCGCTGGTCAGCCAAAAACTCTTCGGCGCCGCCGGCGGTCAGGACGAGTTGCCGAGCCGGCAGAGCCAGGTGGCTCAGGCCTGCTCCGAAGCCGAACGGAACGCCGCTCGTGAAATCGCCGAAGCCGCCGGCGAAGTCGACGCGCGCCTCCGCGAAATCGCCGTATCCAAAGAACGCTGGGAATTGTGGCGGCAGCGATTGGCAGGCCTTCAACAGAAACGCCAAACCGACGGCGTAACCGCCTTCGACCTGACCGCCGCGCAACTCGAACTTCTGCGGGCCGAAAGCGACGTCGTCCATCGCGTCGTCGCATGGCGGATCGCCCAGGTCCGGCTCAAACGCGCCCAAGGACTGCTCGCCGCCGAATGCGGCAGCGGTTTGCCGTAAATGGCGAACTTGTTCGCCGCGTGTTTTATCCCATTGCGCGATAACAGCCGGGTGCATTCCGCACTTTGCGCTGCGGTGCTTAGCCCGAAGGGCTTTTGTAGGATAGCCCAGGGTTGCCGCGCAGCGGCTACCCTGGGTCGAAAACCGTGGAAGTCGCACAAACCCCAACGGGG
>CAYMQL010000403.1:0-3421 GCA_964392255.1 uncultured Planctomycetaceae bacterium
TGATTTCACGGCAAATCCGTATTGGTGCGTGCAAGCACGCACCCTACCAAGGCTACTCTTCTCTCTCCACTCTCCACTCTCCACTCTCCACTGGCCCCTGACTACGATAAAGCCATTCTCGGGCCGACTGGCGATCGTCGAAGGGCAGCCGCCGGTCGCCCATGATTTGGTAGCTCTCGTGTCCCTTGCCGGCGATCAACACGCAATCGCCGGGCCGAGCGAGCGAAAGCGCCCGGCCAATCGCCTGGGCCCGATCGGCGACCACTTCGACCGCGGCCGGGTTGCAAAAGCCGCTGAGCACGTCGCGGAAAATCGCCTGCGGGTCTTCGCGGCGGGGATTGTCGTTCGTAAGAATCGCAATGTGCGCTGCCTGTTCAACGGCGCGGCCCATCGGCGGACGTTTTTTGGCGTCGCGTTCGCCGCCGGCGCCAAAAACGCAAATCACCCGGCCCGCGGTCACTTCGCGCAGGGTCGCAAGCACGCCGGCGAGAGCGTCGGGCGTATGGGCGAAATCCACGAAGACGCCGAACGGCTGCCCGCACTCGATCCGTTCGAGCCGACCCGGCACGTGCCCGACCGACTCCAAGCCGGCGGCGACGTCGGTCAGTTCGACGCCATAGGCCAAGCCCACCGCGGCGGCCGTCAGACAGTTGTAGATGTGATGCCGTCCGATCATCTGCGTTCGGACCGGCACGGTTTCGCTTCCGGCGCAAAGCAGGAAGGTTTGTTCGCTTGCGCACTGTTCGAGGGGCACGGCCGTGATTTCGGCCGCCGCGTCGATCGCCACCGTCAACGCCGGACAATCGAGCCGCCGCAAATATCCGGCCGAGCCCGGATCGTCGGCGTTGAGCACCGCGAATCCATCTTCGGCCAAATGGTCGAAGAGTTTGGCTTTCGCCCGGCGATAGTCGCACAGCGTCGCGTGATAGTCGAGATGGTCGTGCGTGACATTCGTCACGCAAGCGGCGTCGAACCAAGCGCCAGCCACTCGGTCCTGATCCAAGGCGTGGCTCGAAACCTCGATGACCGCATGGGAACACGCGTTGCGGACCATCCGCGCCAACAGCGAAGCCATTCGTTCGGGCGGCGGCGTGGTGTGGCTCGAAGGCTCGACGATCCGCCCGTCCAAATAACCCAGCGTTCCCATCACGCCGACGCGATGTCCGGCCGCCTTGAGTACTCCGGCGATCAAGCAGCTTGTCGTAGTCTTGCCGTTCGTGCCCGTGATGCCGATCAGCTTCAACTGCCGCGTCGGATTGCCGGCCAGAAGCTGGCATAGCCGGCCATAGGCCGCACGCGCGTTGGGAACGATGCATCGGGGCACGGGCAGCTCGAGATCGCGCCGTTGGGTCAGCACCGCGGCGCATCCGCGGGCGACGGCTTCGGCCAGATAGTCGTGTCCGTCGCATCGGTTGCCGGCAATCGCGGCAAATAGTTCGCCTTCGCGTATCTGGCGCGAGTCGCAGGTGCATCCCGTAATGGCTGCGTCGGCGGCGCCGACGATCTCGGCCTCGGGCAGCAATCGGCGCAGACTGACCTGGAGTCCCAGGTCGGGACAAACTTGCATGGCCCAAGGCCTCCGTGCCTGAGGGTGCCGTTTTGTGGTCGGCGGATTGTCGCAATTTCCGGCATCCTGTCAAGGGAGAAAAACATCGGCTTGGGGGAGTTTCTTCGCCCCCCCGGGCGGAGCCCGTCTGGACAAACCGGCGGCAATTCGCGAATATGTCGGCCATGCCCTACGGCGATTTCGATCTTTCCGGTTTGGCCCGCTATCTCCACCTGACGCCTCAACAGGTGGCCAAGCTCGCCGAGCGCGGCAAGCTTCCCGGCCGCAAGGTGGCCGGACAATGGCGATTTGCCAAGCCCGACGTCCACCAGTGGTTCGAGACCCGAATCGGAGCGTCCGACGAAGCCGAGCTGATCGAGGTCGAGGCCGTGCTCCAGCAATCGGCGCCGGCCGAGAGCACTTTGGATATTTGCATCGCCGAGATGCTTCCGATCGAGGCCATCGCCGTGCCGCTTTGTGCTCGAACGCGCAATTCCGTCATCGACTCGATGGTCGAGCTGGCCGCCGCGACCGGCTGGCTTTGGGACGTCAAGGAAATGGCCGCCGCAGTGAAGGCGCGTGAAGACATGCACACCACCGCGTTGGAAAACGGCGTGGCCCTGTTGCACCCGCGCCGGCCGATGGCAAAAATCCTGAGCCAACCGTTCCTGGCTTTGGGCTGCACGAGCAGCGGCATCCCGTTCGGCGCCGAAGCCCCCATGAGCGACGTTTTTTTTCTGATCTGTTCGATGGAAGATCGCGGCCACTTGCGTGCTTTGGCCCGTCTGAGCCGCATTTTGGCCTCTCCGGGGTTTCTGAACTCGCTGCATCAGGTCGGCAGCCCTCAAGAGGCGCACCAACTGATCGTCGAAGTGGAAGAAACGCTCTGATCGGCCTTCGGTCAATTTGAAAAACAAGAAATCGCAGCCGCTTCGAGCGCGTCGCAAACTCGGCAAGCATTCCAATGCCTGAACTCAACGTTCTACTGCTGGGCGACGCGGGCCGCGATGAGTTTTCGCTGCCGGCCGCCGTGCCCGACGCTTGGGCCGCGGTGCGCCGCTTCAACGACAGCCGCACGGCCGCCGCGGCGGTCGCCGCAGGCCGGATTGTGCCCGATGTGATTGTCGTCGCGCAGTCGTTTCCCGGACAGTTCTCGCACGACGAACTCGAAACACTGCGCCGACTGGCCCCCGTCGCCCGAATCGTCGGACTGATGGGAAGCTGGTGCGAAGGCGAGATGCGATCCGGCCATCCGTGGCCCGGCGTCGTGCGAACTTATTGGCATCAATGGCCGGCCCGGGCCGAACGCCAGTTTCGCCGAATGATCGAGGGCCATGCCTGTTCCTGGACGCTGCCCCCGACGGCCGCCGAGGAAGAGCGGCTGTTGGTCGACGCCTCAGAGCGCTGGCCGCAACGCAACGGCCGGGTCGTCCTTTGCACGGCGTCGCAACAAATGGCCGAATTTCTGTCCGCAGCGTGCCGCAGTCGCGGTTTTGTGCCGCTGTGGCAGCGAACCGCGCCCGACACGCCGATCAAAAATGCCGCGGCCGCCGTTTTTGACGTCGCCAACCTCGCCGAGAGCGAATGGAACGCCATTTCGCGTCTGTCGGCGGCCCTGCGCCCCGCGCCGGTGATTGCCTTGTTGCCGTTTCCGCGGTCCGACGACGATCGTCAAGCCCGATCGGCCGGCGCCGCGGCCGTTCTGTCCAAACCGTTGGCCCTTGATGATCTTTACTGGGAACTGGACCGGATAGCCGGGAGCTAACAGCTCCCGGATTGTGCGCCTATTGGCGTTTTCGCTCCGGGAGCTGTTAGCTCCCGGCTAGTGCTTTGTCAACCTTTGATTTTAGGATTGGGTGCCACTCAATGCCGTTT
>CAYMQL010000404.1:0-3417 GCA_964392255.1 uncultured Planctomycetaceae bacterium
ATCAGAACGGTGAGCTTCGCAGGCATGGGCTAGCGCCTCGGCGGAGAGGGTTGCGAGCGGGCAAGCCGGTCGGTCCGCGCAAACACGCGAAAATCGCGGTTCGCCTCCGGCAGAACGTCCGCCCCCACCGGCTCAAGCTTCAACCGTTTCAGATGCCCGGCCAACGGCGTGCCGGGCCCCGAGTCGGGCGGTTCGCGGGCCGGCAGCAACACCACGTCGGCCTGCGCGGCGGCCGCCATCGCCGCAATCGCCGCCGCGCCTTCGCCGTAGCGATACCGCGCGCATGTCGGGCTTTCGGCATAAAAACCCACGATCGGCGCAAGATCGAACGGCGCGACAATCGCCGGCGCCGGACCGAACTCACGCTTGGCCCACCGCCCCACTTCGATAACCGTGCGCCGCGTTCCGGCGTGCGTCAGCGTGTTGTTCGCCACGTCGGCCGCCGCGGGCGCGACAAGCGCCAAAAGCGCCGCGGCCGTCACAACCTGCGGGCGAGGCGCCCGTCGGCCGAGCCCCGCCGCGATGCGTTGCAACCGGCCGAGCAGCCCCAGAAGCCCAAGACCCGCAAACGGCGAGGCCATCAACACGATCGGCAGCGCGTAGCGCGGACTGATGCTTTTGGTGTAGCGCTCGTACCAAAGCTGAATCCAAATGCCCAGCAGAATGGCCGCGGCTGTAACGAACAGCGCCTGATGATCGCGGCGCGACCACACGCGCCGCCATCCCCAAATGCCGCCGAACATCAGCAGCGCGAAAACCGGCGAAAAACTCCGCGTCAGCGTCGGAAAGAAACGCCACGCCATGCGGCCGACCGGCAGCGGCGGAGAAAGCTGATTGCCGCGCTCGACTTGGGCGCCCAGCAGCGAGGCGGTCCATTGGTGAACTCGCGCCAGCGGGCTGAGGCGCATCATGGTCCAGTCCGAACCGCTGCAAAGCAAAACCGCATTGACCAGCAACAGCAACAGCGGAACCGCGCCGACGCAAAGCGCCGCGCCCGCCAGCAGCTTGCCCCGTTGCTCGACAAGCGCCCACCACCGCCAGAAGGTCCAAAGCGTCAAGGGAACGAGCAGCACCAGCCCTTCGATCCGCGTGAAACACGCCAGCGCGACGGCCGCGCCGGCCGCGGCGAAATAGCGGTAGCGCACCTCGGCAACCGCCCGCCAAAGCCAGTAGATCGCCAGCATGAAAAAGAACCAAAAGGTCGGGTCTCGCATGACCTCGGGGCTTTCGATGATAAACCGCGGGTGGGCCGCGTAGAGCAAACAGGCGGCCAACGCAACCCGATCGTCGAATTGCCGCCGCACCCAACCCCAAAGCGGCAACACCACGAGGCTCGACAACACCGCGCCCCAAAGCGCGGCCCCCGTCTCCCAGCCGAACCCGACGCGGTGCAACGCCGCGAGAATCGCCGGATAGATATTGAAACCGCCCTCCCAAAGCGCCGCGCGAAGGTTGCCCGACTCCAGCGCCTTCGCCGCATGGATGTAAATCACCCCGTCGACGCAAATGCTCGGAACGCGAACGGCCGTCACGATCCGCGGCGCCAAACACAGAAGCACCAGCAGCACCAGCGTCCAGCGCGCCGGCGGAAGCTCCAGCCGCTCGGGCCGCGGACAGGCCAAATGATTCGGATACTCGGCCGGCGGCGATTCAAGGCTCAACAGACGCCCCATGACGGAAACGTGCCCCACGACGATAAGATGCGGATCATCAAGACGCTTTCGTCCCACCCGTTCGAGCAGCCGGAAGCGACGCGGCAGTATACTTCGCTAAGCTGGACCGATCAAGAGCGTTGCTCGAAGCGAGAATCCAGGCAAAACGGGAAGACGAGGGCGATTTCCACCGCCCGCAAAACTCGGACTGGATGCCAATCGTGCGGTCGGATACGATGCGATTCAGCCGCACCGCAATCCAAAGCGCCTTTGGACAAATCATCGCCCCAAGACTCGTTTTTGAAAGCCATGAAACCGTCCCAACTCGAACAGCACGTCTCCGAAATGGTCGCCCTCTCGCAGCAACTGGCCGGACATCTGAGCCGCAAAGAGGCCGCCTTTCTGGCCGTGCTGCCATTCGTTCCCCTGCCGGGCGAAATCCTCGAAATCGGCAGCTTCAAGGGCAAATCGACCGTCATCCTGGCAAAATCGCTGCTGGCCGCCGGCGGGACCAAGCTGTTTGCGTGCGACCCGCTCTGTCTGCCTTGCGAAACCGACCCGACCGACGCCAAACGCGAAGAGCTGCCGGAAATATTCCGCCAAAACATCCGCAAAAATGGCGTTGCCGACGCGGTCGAAATGCACCAAATGCGTTCCTCCGAATTGGCAGCAACCTGGAATCGGCCGTTGCGGGTGCTTTGGATCGACGGCGACCACACCTACGCCGGCGCGACGCAAGACCTGCAACAATTCCAGCCGCGTCTTGTGCCCGGGGGCATCGCGTGCCTGCACGACGTGTTGCACGAGCACGAAGGCCCGCTCCGGGCATTCATCGAGGGCATCGTGCTTTCGCCCGCCTACGCCGATTGCGGCCTGTGCGGGTCGATCGGCTGGGGGCAATACGTCGGCCCGTCGCGGCTTTCTCAAGACCAATGGAAAGCCAAGCTCGACCTGTATCGCAGGCTGAGCCCGCTGGTGCCCTTCGTGGTCCGCTGGAGCGTCGGCCTGTCGGCCAGCAAATGGAAGTTCAAGCTGCTGCGCCGGCGCGTTCCGCACGCGGCGATCGATCCCGTCCGATGGCTTCGAGCCCGGTCCGCCGCCGCCGAATGCCACCAATCAACATTGACCGCCGAGCGTTAAATCGCGCCGCCGGTGCGCGCGGAACTCTAACAAAACGTACCCCTCACACGCCGTGTGAGGTTGAGTGATGTACTCCTCACACGCCGTGTGAGGAATACATTGTGTGAGGAATACATATTACGTCATAGATTTGTTCAAGCTCCCAAGTTCTTCGGCCTTTAGGTCGAACGCTTTCTCGGACAGCATCCGCTCGATCCCTCGGGCCCAATCGTCGGTCAGCGGCACATCGCCGGGTTCGAGTGCGGCCAGATCAAGGACCGACGACTCGCCGTGTTGGCGCACAAGTCTTCGCCGATCGGCCGGATCGCGCGGCAGCGGCACGACGCGAAACGGACGCCGCGACGAATCTCTCAAGCCCGTCGTAAACGAAATCGCCGTCCGACATTGGATCGGCAGGCAATCGAAAAGTCCGCCGACCAGATGTTCCACCGGTGCAAGACCCGAAATGGCCACGGTGCCGGAGGATTGCAGCATCGTCTGCACCAGCGCGGCGATGCGCCAAGCCCCAACGCTTTCGACAAGTCGGGCGAGCGACGCCCGATCTACGACGGGGGCCGATCCCGGCAGCTTTAGTGCTTTGTCACGGTTAAGATTTAGGGTGCCACTGGCTATGCCAGTGCCCAGT
>CAYMQL010000405.1:0-3413 GCA_964392255.1 uncultured Planctomycetaceae bacterium
TCGAACGGACTCTATAATGAAACGGTCATGGCCATTATCGAAATCGACGGGCTGGCGAAGTCGTACCGGGTCTATCACAAGCGCGAGGGGCTTGCCGCCGCCGTCGGCGGTCTGTTCCGACGCCAATACCGCATGGTCGAGGCCGTTCGCGGCATCGATCTGCGGGTCGAACCGGGCGAGTTCGTGGCATTTCTCGGACCTAACGGCGCCGGCAAAACGACCACGCTCAAATTGCTCTCCGGCGTGATCTCGCCCAGCGGGGGCACGGCCCGGGTGATGGGCTTTTTGCCCTGGCGGCGCGAAAACGCCTATCGCCGGCGTTTCGCGTTGGTGATGGGCCAGAAGAATCAACTCTGGTGGGATCTGCCCGCCGCCGAATCGTTCCGCCTGCACCAGCGAATCTATCGGATCGAGCCCGAGCGGTTCGACCGCACGCGCGACGAGCTGACCGACATGCTCGGCGTGCGCAATCTGCTGGGGCAGCCGGTCCGCGAGCTTTCGCTGGGTGAGCGGATGAAGATGGAGCTGATCGCTGCGCTGCTGCACTCGCCCGAGGTGTTGTTCCTCGACGAGCCGACGATCGGCCTCGACGTGGTCGCGCAGCATACGATCCAGCAGTTTTTGAAACACTATCAAGAGGTCCGCGGAGTGACGGTCCTTTTGACCAGCCACTACATGAAAGACGTCGTGGCGCTGTGCCGGCGGGTGGTCGTCATTGCCCAGGGCCGGATCGTCTACGACGGTTCGCTCGCCGGCATCGTCGATCGCTTTGCCGGCCACAAGGTCGTCTCGCTCGAGATGCTCAACGGCGAGAGGCCGGCCAATTTGGAACGCTACGGCGAGCCGTTGTCCGCGGATCCGCCGCAAATCAAGCTTCGCGTGGCTCGCAATCTGGTTCCCGAGGTGCTCGGCAGCATTTTGGCCGGCCATTCCGTGATCGACCTAAGCGTCGAAGACCCGCCGATCGAAGAGGTGATTGCGCAGATGTTCAGAAAAGCGAAGGATGAGGGATGAAGGAGGAAGGATGAAGTTTTCGGTCGTCGCAACTCATACTACAGGAGATGACTGTGAACCATACTCGCCAGAACTGTGACCTGCGAGACAGAACGAAGGCGTTGGCACTTCGTATCATCAAGATGTGTGCATCCCTGCCGAAAAATTGCGCAGCACAAGTATTAGGCAAGCAGGTATTGCGAAGCGGCACTTCGCCCGGCGCTCATTATCGCGAGGCCCACCGATCCCGCTCCAACGCCGAGTTCATCAGCAAGATCGAAGGCGGATTGCAGGAACTCGAAGAAACCGGCTATTGGCTCGAATTGCTCGTCGATAGCGACATCGTTCCCCAGAAGCGTCTTGCCGACCTCCGTCAGGAAGTGGATGAGTTGATCGCCATCTTCGCATCAATCGCCATTGCGGCCAAGAAGCACAAGTAGGTCTGCCTTAACTTCATCCTTCATCCTTCCGCCTTCATCCTTCATCATTCATTCCCATGCTTGCCCGCGCCGCAACCTGGTGGATCGTGCTGCGGATCAGCCTCGAAGAGCGGCTGGTCTATCGCGGCGACTTCGCGCTGGGTACGCTGATGCGCTTCCTGCCGATCGTCACTCAGGTGTTTCTCTGGGCGGCCGTGTTCGCAGCCATGCCTTCGGCCGGCGGCGGACCGCAAATCGCCGGCTATTCGTATCGCGACATGATCGCCTACTATCTGTTGGTCATGGTCAGCCGGTCGTTTTCGAGCATGCCGGGCCTGGCCTCAGGCATTGCACGCGACATCCGCGACGGCACGGTCAAAAAATATCTGATCCAGCCGATCGACATGCTCGGTTTTCTGTTTTTGTATCGGGTGGCGCACAAATTGGTATATTACACCGTCGGTGCGGCGCCGTTCGCATTGGTGTTCTACCTGTGTCGTGGATATTTCGACGGATGGCCCGACGCCGGCACGATGGCCGCGTTTCTGGCGTCGCTCATCATGGCGTTCGCGCTCGGATTCTTTTTGGAAGCCACGCTCGGGCTGATCGGCTTCTGGTTCTTGGAAGTCACGTCGCTCTTGTTCGTGTTCATGCTGCTGAGTTTCTTTTTCTCCGGCCACATGTTTCCGATCGACATGCTGCCGGGCGTCTGGGGTACGGTCGTGCGTGCGATCCCGCTGCAATATCTGGCCTATTTCCCCGCGGCCGTGTTTCTGGGCAAAGTGACCGGCCCGGCGCTGGCCGTCGGCCTGTGCATACAGTTCGCCTGGGTCGTCGCGTTCATCGTCGCCAGCCGAGTTGCGTTCCACTTCGGCGCGCGGCACTATAGCGGGTACGGGGGATAGGGGAGAGGGGACAGTGGAGAGTGGAGAGTGGAGAGTGGAGAGGGAAAAGGGAAAAGTGATCGTTGTTGACAAAGTAAGTTTAGCGGTCGCCGGCACGGCGCCCCCCTAACCCCTAACCCCTAACCCCTAGCCTAATGTCCACCTACCTCCGCATCCTGCTGACCTTCGCACGGAACAGCCTGGTTCGCGATATGACGTTCCGCGCGAACTTCCTGCTGGATACGGTTTCGTCGATCTGCTGGGTGCTGATCAATCTGGCTTTCTATACGCTCGTCTTCCGCTACACGCCGTCGATCGGCGCGGGCACGGGCTGGGAAATGTATCCGTTTTTCCTCTTTCTCGCCACGGCGCTGCTGATCAACAGCGTGGTGCAGATGTTTTTTATGACCAACGCCGACGACCTGAGCGAACTGGTCCGCACTGGCTCGTTGGATTTCGCGCTACTGAAGCCCGTCGATACGCAATTTCTCGTTTCGTTTACGCGGATCGAATGGTCGTCGCTGGGCAATCTGGCGATTGGCGTCGGGCTGTTGGTCTACTCGCTTGCGAAGCTGCGCTACATGCCCGGCCCGGTCGAAATCGCGCTGTATCCGCTTTTTGTGGCGTGCGGCGTCGCGATATACTACAGCTTGATGATCGCTCTGGCGTCGACCAGCGTGTGGCTTGGCCGCAATCAGACGCTGTTCGACTTTTGGTTCTATCTGACGAACTTTTCGCGTTATCCCATGGAGATTTACCACGGCCCCTGGGGCACGCCGCTGCGTCGGGTCTTCACGTTTTGCGTGCCGGTGCTGGTGGCCGTGAACGTGCCTGCGCGGATTTTGATTCGTCCGATTCATCCGGAACAGCCGGCCGATTGGTGGCTGCCCCTGTTTGCCCTGGCGGCCACGGCGGCGAGTTTGGCGGGGTCGCGCTGGGTGTTTCAGCGGGCACTTCGGAGCTATCGCAGCGCGAGCAGTTGAGGTGGGCGGTGGGGATTTTTGGATTTAGAGATTTAGAGATTTTGGGATGAAAATAGCCGGGGGCTAACAGCCCCCGGTGGTTGGCGTGCATCAGCATCGCCACGTTGGCCGCCGTGCGGGCGGCCGCTAAACTG
>CAYMQL010000406.1:0-3410 GCA_964392255.1 uncultured Planctomycetaceae bacterium
GCGAGGTGACCCCATGCCAAAAGCACCGCCTGTTTCCTGCGTTGCGCAAATCGGCGAGGTAGCCGGACTGGTTTGGCAGGCGCTTTCTGAACAGGGCCCGTTAAGTCTGGCCAAACTGGTCAAAGCGGTCGATCAGCCGCGCGACCTGGTCATGCAGGCCATCGGCTGGCTTGCCCGAGAAGGCAAAGTGACCATTAACGACGAAGGCCGCAACCGGCTGGTTTCGCTCCAGTCGTAGGGGCGGCGCGGCGGGGCTATTTTTTCGGCGACTTGTTCGGCACGGTCTTCGACGTGTCGGGCGTTTCGGCGTTCTGGGCGGCTCGCGCAGATTTTTTCGCCGCTTTGGCCGCTTCGATCTGTTGCCTTTGCTCCGGCCTCAGAACGGCTTCGATCTTCTCGTTTCGTTCTCTGCGCAATACGTCCAACTGGGCCTGGAGGTCTGTGATCTTCGGCCGGTATTCCTCTTGAATCCGATAAATCGCCTCGCGTTGCTGTTGGTCGACGACTCGGCCGTAATGGGCCGGCAACCGTCCCCGCGGTTTTAAGGGCCCATCGGCGGCAGCGGCGTCGGTCTCGGCTGCCGGCGATTCGGCCGGCGATTCGGCCGGCGGAGCTTCGGCTGGCGGCGTTTCGGCTGTTGGGGCGGCGGCCGCCGTCGGCGAGATCAGAATAGCCCAACACAACAGGCTTCTAGCGAGCGTACCGACCATGCGAGGCATTCCTTTCGATGCAGTGGGATAAGAACTGTTTGGCAACAGGAAACGCATTTATGGTACTGTGGTTTGGTCCGGGACGAAACACCCCTCCGGCGCAGGGGTTGTTAGAGAATGCCGGACCTTGTTTCTCACGATCTCTTGCCGTAGGCTACACTTGAGAGTTCCGGTTAGCCCGAAATTCCATGCGGCGAGCATGGTTGACCATTTCCCCCCTTCCGCCCGTCCAGAGAGGAACGCGAATCATTATGAAAAAGTTACTCACTACGCTGATTGTGGCCGGGGCGTTGACGGCCCTGGGTCTGTTCGATGCGAGTTCGAAAGCGACGGCGGAGCCGCTCGGCGGCGACGCCGCCTCGACCGCGCCGGCGCCCGGTGCCGCGACGCAGCCGCAAGAGGTGATTGAAGCGGCGGAGCGATTCCGAAAAGGCGATTACGACGGCGCCTTGGAGTTGCTGCGCGAGGTGACCAAGAAGACGCCCGACATGCCGCCGGCCACGCTGTTTATGGTGCAGTGGTGCGGCGAGGCCCGGCTTTTGCAGGGCGTGCGGCAGTATCTCGAACAAACGGTCATGGAAAATCCCAACGATCCCGAGGCCTACGTGCTGATGGGCAACTTTGCCTTGCGCGAGGGCCGCGTCACCGAAGGGGGCATGTTGTATCAGAAGGCCTACGAGGCGGTGGCGAATTTCAAGGAAAGCAAGAAGCGACGCGATTTGATCCTGCCGCAGGTGTACGCGGGCCTGGCTTCGGTCGCCGACGCTCGGCAAGATTGGCCCACCGCCCAGAAGTACCTCGAAGACTGGCTGAAATTCGATCCGAAGAGTTCGCTGGCCCTGCGCGGGCTGGCCCGGTGTCTGTTCCAGCAGAAGCAGTACGACGCGGCTCTGGAGAAGCTGCATGATGCGGCCAAGGTGGATGCCGAGATTTTGACGCCCGAGGCCATCATGGGCCAGTTTTACGAAAAGGCCGGCGACCGCGAGAACGCCAAGAAGATGATGGCCCTGGCCATCGAGAAGTCGCCGAAGGACCCCAAGACCCGGATCGTCGTCAGCCAATGGGCCATGGAGACGGGACAATTCGACGAAGCCCAGGCCCAGGCGGCCGAGGCCTTGCGGCTCGATCCGAAATCGCTCGAAGCGAAGCTTATTAGCGGCGCCATCGCGCTGTTCCAGAGAAATTATCCGGCGGCCGAGAAATACTTTGAGCAAGCGGTGAATCAGTCGCCGAGCTTTTTCCCTGCCAGCAACAATCTCGCGCTGGCTCTGGCCGAACAGGCCGACGAGGCCAAGAAGCGACGCGCGCTGGAGTACGCCCAGAACAACGCGAAGCAAAATCCCCGCAGCAGCGAGGCGGCCTCGACCTACGGTTGGGTCCTCTACAAGCTCAATCGGTTAGAAGTGGCGCAGAAGGCGCTCGAAGCGGCGATTTCCGGCGGTCAATTCAGCCCCGACACGGCCTACTATATGGCCCAGGTGCTGGCCGATCGCGGACGCACCGAGCAGGCCCAGCAGTGGGTGCAGGCCGCGCTGAAGAGCACGAGCCCGTTCCTGATGCGGGCCGAGGCCGAAGAACTGCTCAAGCAGCTCAAGAAGTAAAACGCCGCTCGACACAAGCGGATGCGACACACAACCGATGGCCGCGACCCAAACGCGCGGCCATCGGTTGTCGCTTTTCTTGGACTAAAATAACGAACCATCCATCCGATGCCCTGAAATTGGTCGATGAGGCGTTCGATCAATCGCGGCGGGGTCGCGCGGCATGGCGTTGTCGGCCGCCGGCGGAGCGTGCGGGCGGCTTGCGGCCCTGGACGATCGCCGCGTAGTTCGGATTGTCGGTCTTGTCGCTCAACTCGTAGAGGAAGCGGCTAGCAACGGTAGGCCGGGCTTTGCCCCATTTGCGGCGATTGAGCGCCAAGGTGAGCGTCAGCCGGCGCTGCGCCCGGGTGACGCCGACATAACACAGGCGGCGCTCTTCGTCCACCGCCGCGCCGGCCTCCGCGATGCTGCGATGATGCGGCAGCGTGCCCTCTTCCATGCCGACCATGTAGACCTCGGGGAATTCGAGTCCCTTGGCCGCGTGCAGCGTCAGCAGCGCCACGGCGTTCCGCTGGAGCTTCGATTCCTTGTCGTCTTCCATTTCGTTGCCGGCCAGCGCTGTCTGCTGCAAAAAACCGGCGAGGGTCGGACGTCCGCCCTCGGCCGATTCTCGTTCGACATACGCGCCCATCGCGTTGACAATTTCCTCGACCGACGCCCAGCGTGCCTCTTGATCGCCGGCGTTGGGATACATCCGCGCCAGTTCGTCTTTGTAGGCGATTTCGCGGATGAGCGATTTGACCGTTTCCAAGGGCGACTGCTTTTTCGAGAGCTGTCGGAAACGGTCGATCATGACCTGAAATCGACCGACCGCCTCGACCGCGGCGGCCGACATCCCCGGCAATTCGCCGGCGTGCGGCAGCACTTCGCCGAGCGGCTTGCCCTGTTGAATTGCCGCTTCCATCAGACGTTTGACGGTCGTTTGTCCGATGCCGCGGGCAGGCACGTTGATGATCCGCAGCAGCGACACCTCGTCGGCCGGATTGGCCACCAGTTTCAGGTAGGCCAAGATGTCGCGGATCTCTTTCCGGTCGTAGAACGACATGCCGCCCATCAAAATGTAAGGGATTTTCGCCTGCCGCAGCTCCATCTCGAACGC
>CAYMQL010000407.1:0-3407 GCA_964392255.1 uncultured Planctomycetaceae bacterium
GCATGTCCACACTTTTTCAACCCCCAGGTACGCTTCCGCCGGATGAACCAGAAATGACGGCCGGGCAAGAAGTTGCGACTCAGCCCGGCAATCGCTGCCCGCCGTTGGCACAACGATTGCTAACGCCTGAATCGGTTTCTTAGCGGCCGATGGTCCAATGACATCGGCCGATACGGTTCTCCGATTCGTTTTAAGAAAGGCGTTGACGATATGCGAGTGCCAAGGCGACTCGGGCGTGGTGCGGCCATTGCAACGGTTGCGTGTCTGATAGGTTTGGCAATGCCAACGATCGGCGTCCTCAACGCCGCCGACGGCGCAACGAGCGCCGGGCCCCAGCTTGATACCGGCGACAACGCCTGGTTGCTTGTCAGCTCCGCCTTGGTGCTGATGATGACCGGCCCGGGCTTGGCGCTCTTCTATAGCGGCTTGGTCCGCAAGAAAAACGTACTCGGCGTGATGATGCAGTGCATTTTTCTGATGTGCCTGATGACGGTCATTTGGGCGTTGTGGGGATACACGCTCGGATTTGGCGGCGACACGCTCGAAACGCCGCCAAAATGGCTCGGCAACGCCGACCACTTGTTCATGCGAGGCGTCGAGGCCACATGGACCAACGGGCATGCCGAAATTCCGATGCACCCCACGCTGACGATCAACCGCCTGACGCACATGTTGTTCCAGGGCATGTTTTTCATCATCACCCCCGCGCTGATTTGCGGGGCGTTCGCCGAACGCATGAAATTCAGCACAATGGTCGTGTTCATGATCCTTTGGGGAACGTTGGTCTACTGTCCGCTGTGCCATTGGGTCTGGGGCGGCGGTATTTTGCAGTATGGGAGCAAAAACGCGGACCTGTGCATGGGCGGGGCGCTGGATTTCGCCGGCGGAACCGTGGTTCACATCAGTTCCGGCGTATCGGCGCTGATTTGCGCGTTGGTGTTGGGCAAACGGCTCGGCTACGGCAGCGAGCCGATGCCGCCGCATAACTTGACCTATACCGCCATCGGCGCCGCGATGCTTTGGGTCGGCTGGTTCGGGTTCAACGCCGGCAGCGCGCTCAGCGCCGGCGGGCTGGCCGCCAGCGCGTTTTGCGCCACGCATTTCGCCGCGGCCGCGGGCGGATTGACCTGGGCCGCAATGGAATGGATCACCCGTGGGAAGCCCTCGATTCTCGGCACTTGCTCGGGCGTGGTCGCCGGATTGGTCTGCATTACGCCGGCCGCAGGTTACGTCACGCCGATGCCGGCCTTGCTGATGGGCGTGGCCGTGGGCGTCGTCTGTTTTCTGGCCTGCACGAGCCTGAAAAATCGCTTTAAGTACGACGATTCGCTCGACGCCTTCGGCGTCCACGGCGTGGGCGGAACGCTGGGGGCGATCCTGACCGGAATTTTCGCCACCCGCGCGACGGGCGCCTTCCCCGACGGCAAGCCGTTGGGCATACTAGAGGGCGGATCGGTGTTGGGCGCGCAACTGCTGGCGGTGGCCATTACGTGGGTTTTGGCCATCGCGGCGACGTATATTCTATTGAAGGTTCTCGACGCCCTGATGGGCTTGCGCGTGTCGCGTGCGGCGGAAATCGAAGGCCTCGACCTCAGCCAGCACGGCGAGGAAGGATATATCTTCATTTAGCGGATGACCACCCATGAAAAAAATCGAAGCGATTGTCCGGCACTACAAGCTCGAAGACGTGAAAGACGCCCTGACCGAGCAAGGCATCGCCGGCATGACGATCACCGAAGTGCGCGGCTTTGGGCGTCAAAAAGGGCACACGGAGATGTATCGCGGAACCGAGTACGAAGTGGATTTCGTGCCGAAGATCAAGATCGAAGTCGTCGTGCCGGCCGCAAAGCTACAGACAGCGCTCGAGACGATTCTGCGCTCCGCCCAAACCGGCCAGGTGGGCGACGGCAAGATTTTCGTCACCGATCTGTCCGATGTCGTCCGCATCCGCACCGGCGAATCGGGCGCCAGTGCCATTTGAGCCGCGGCGGGCTACTGCGGCGAGGCTCGCTCTGGTTGGCAACCGTGCCATCTCGTGCCCCTTGACAGAGTAACGTCTCCCTGAACGGTTACTCCATTCCACCGACAGATTCATATCGACGAGAATGGAAAGGCTCATTGCGTGACCAGGTCCTCTTCACGTTCTTCGAGCCGCCATGCAGCATAGGCCAGGCATTCATCGAGGTCAGCCAATTCAAGATACGGGTAGGCTTCAAGGATTCGTTCTCGCGATTCGCCAGCCGCCAGCAATCCAACGATGGTTCCAACCGTAACCCGCAAATCCCGGATGCACGGTTTGCCACCCATGACCATCGGGTTATGAGTAATCCGATTAAATTTCACGGCAAACTCCCGAAAAAGATGGTGATCCCCATACAATTCCTCTTTCGTATTATACTCTCTCCCTGAGGGCGAGTGAAACAGACGAACTGGTTTGCCGTGAATGTTTGATGGTTTAAGCAGATACACGCGACGAACAAGTTCGCCGGCTATTGCGACATTATTTACCGGACACGCAATAAACAGCGGGTTGAAATGCGGACAAGCGGATTTGTTGTTGGGCTGCCCGATCATGGCGGCGGTTCCGGCGTTTTCTCCTTCAGGGCGTCGCGGGCGCGGCGGACGTTTTTGGCGGCCCAGGGCTTGTCGAAATAGAGGCGCACAACCGCCCGATAGACCGCTTCGGCGCGATCGGGATCGGTCTTTCGTAGGGCGTCGGCGGCGTCGAGCCGTTCGCTCAACAGGCGGTTCTGGTCGGTCGCGAGCTTGTCGACCTGTTTTTGCAGCTCTCCAAGCCGGCGCCAAACGACGGTCAAACGCTGGCCCGTCCGGCCCGTTTCGTCTTCGGGCCTGCCGTAAAGATCGACGATGGCTTGCAGCTTCATCAACGCGCGGGTGGGGTTGAGCCGCGTGTGGCTGACGGCCTCCAAGTACATTTGCGCGAGGGGATCGTCGACGCTGGGTTTGTCGCGTTCGATGCTCCATTCGAGCCGGCGGAGCTCCAGTTCGCGATCATACGCCCGCAGTTCGGCGCATCGCGGATCCAAGGGATAGCGAATCAAAAAGTCATCAATAATCTCCTTGAGGGCGTCGATTTGGCTTGGCGATTCCGGGCGGCCGCCGGGCGATTCGTCGGTTATGCGCCTGGCAACCTTGGCATACAGGGCGTCGGCCGAGGGCGGCTGCAAAAACCATCGGATCGTGGCCGCCACGCAAATCAACGCCGCAACCAGCACCAATGTCTGCGGCCAGGAACTGATTGTTTGCGTCTCGTCGGGCAACAGCGGATCCAACTCGTGTTCTTCGACCGCCACGAAGCGTCCCGGTCGCGGGGGCGACGGCGGAGTCGCTTCGGCCGCCGGAACGGATTTTTCCGAACGGTGCGGCGGCGATGCGTTTTGGTCGGT
>CAYMQL010000408.1:0-3400 GCA_964392255.1 uncultured Planctomycetaceae bacterium
GCCGGGCCGCGGCACTAGAATGGCCGCTTCTCGATTGAGATTTGGAGGATCGCGGCATGAACATTCTGATCGTCGGCAACGGAGGGCGGGAACATGCGCTGGCCTGGAAGATTACGCAAAGCCCCCGCAGCGACCGCGTTTTCGTCGCGCCCGGCAATTCCGGCACCGATCTGGACGGCGAGAACGTCGCCCTGAGGCCCGACGATTTTGCGGCCCTGATCCGGTTTGCCAAAGAGAACGACGTCGGGCTGACGGTCGTCGGGCCCGAGGCCCCGCTGGCCGCCGGCATCGTCGACGCCTTCGAGGAGGCCGGGCTTCGCGTGTTCGGGCCGCGCCGCACCGCCGCCGAATTGGAGGGCAGCAAGGTCTTCTGCAAGGAACTGCTCCGTCATGCCGACGTGCCCTCGGCCGACTATCAGACGTTCACCAACGCCGCCGACGCCCTGAAGTTTCTCAACGATCGCGAGGACGTGCCGGTGGTGGTCAAGGCCGACGGTTTGGCCGCCGGCAAGGGCGTTGTGGTTTGCTCGGGGCGCGAAGAGGCTTGCCGGGCCGTCGAACAGATTGCGGGCCGAAAGGTTTTTGGCGCCGCCGGCGACCGGCTTGTAATCGAGGAGCGGCTCGACGGCCAGGAGGCAAGCGTACTGGCGATTACCGACGGCCGGACGATCGTCACGCTCCAGCCGGCCCAGGACCACAAGGCGGCCTACGATGGCGATATTGGCCCGAACACGGGCGGCATGGGCGCGTATTGCCCGGCGCCGCTGGTCGACGATGCGACGCTCCATTGGGTCGAGGAGCATATCTTGGTGCCGACGGTTCACGCTTTGAAGCGCGCCCGGCGGCCGTTCCGCGGCGTGTTGTACGCGGGACTGATGATGACCAAGCAGGGGCCGAAAGTGCTCGAATACAACGTGCGGTTCGGCGATCCCGAGTGCCAACCTCTGTTGATGCGTCTGAAAACCGACCTGGTGGATCTGTTGGAAGCGACGGTCGAAGGGCGGCTCGACCGGTTTGGACCGCTCGAATGGGACCCGCGCCCCGCGGTGTGCGTCGTGATGGCCAGCCAGGGCTATCCCGGCGACTATGCCAAGGGCCATCCGATCCGCGGCCTTGCCGACGCCGACGCGCTGCCCGACGTCAAGGTGTTTCATGCCGGCACAGCCCTGAAAGAGGGCAACGTGGTTACCTCCGGCGGCCGCGTTTTGAACGTGACGGCGCTGGGCGACAGCATTTCCAAAGCCAAGCTGAACGCCTATCGCGCGGTCAAGTGCATCCGCTGGCCCGGCGCATGGTGCCGGAAAGACATTTCCGACAAAGCGATGCAACAGCTTGGCAACGGATAGCTCCCGGTTAGGGATGCGAGACGCCGGCCACCTAATTCTCTTGGCTTGCCAGCAGCGCGACGGGAAAATCGGCTAGAATTTCGGCCAACGGCGTCCGCGCGTCTTTCGGCTGCACGACTTGCCCGGTGAAGAGATTCCGAAACGGGCCGCGCGGCAAGTCGCCCCAAAGCAATTGCGTTTCCGACCACACGGCCGGACCGAGCGGCGGCCGCGAAGCATCGGCGTCGCTTCCGGGACGCAACATGAGCCGGGCCAACAGACGCGGCGCCACCACCACCGCCGCACGTTCCGCCGGTTCGTCGGCCGGCTTCCATCGCCATGCGAACGCAACCGCGTGTGCGATGTGCGTTCCTTCCACCTGCAAGGGAACATAGCTTCCCAGCCGAAACAGATCGGCTTGTTCCCGCCGAAAGCGAAGGGCCCGCCATGTCACGAGGAGCTTGATCGTCGGGTCGTCGGGGCGCTCGGCCAATCGCCGGGCCAGGTTCAACGGCGCGTCGCCGCCGGCCGAAAACTCATCTTGCAGGAGCGCCAACATCGTTCGACGCAACTCAAAATCGACCGGCCGCCGGTTATCCGGATCGACCAGGCTGAAGTCCCAGAGCTCTTGCCCCTGGTAGATGTCGGGCACGCCGGGCGAAGTCAGCTTCAACAGGGTTTGCGACAACGCGCCGTACAGCCCCCAGTTGACGATGCGCTGCTGAAAGGCCCGAAAATCGGCCAAAAAACGATTTTTCGACCGCGGATCGAGAACGGCTTCGACAAACGCGCGGACCGCTGCGTCGTATTCGAGATTCGGGTTGATCCAGCTCGTTCGGCGTTTGGCCTCGTGGATGGCCTTTTGCATGTAGGCCTGGATGCGTTCGGCGTATTCGTGCATCGCGGGCTTGTCCAGCGGTTGCAGCGGCCACGTGCCCGCGAGCGTTTGATAGAGCAGATATTCGTCGTTGCGGCAGGGCGCCGGCAGTCCTTCGACCTCGCGGCGGTAGCGGCGGTTCAGCCGGGCCCAACGGTTGACGGCCGTCCGCCAAAGCTGCGGAATCTCGGAGAGCACGTTGATTCTGGCCCGGACGTCTTCGCTGCGTTTGGTGTCGTGGGTGGTTGTGGCCAGCAGCGAGCCGGGCCGCTGCGCCAAGCGGTCGGCGTTGTCGCGATGAAACTCTTCGACGGCGGCGGCGCCCTTGGCCGGATCGTTGCCCACTTCGTTGAGCGACGCCAATGGAACGTGGAGGTAGAACGCGGTGTCTTCGATTCCCTTGGCCACCAGCGGGCTGGTGGCCTGCTGGAATCGCCCGATGAACAGGTCGCGCTCGCGGCAGCCCGAGGCGTCGAGCTTCGGCGGCTGCTCCATCAGCAGCACGTCGCGAATGAAATCGAAGACGGCGGCGTTGCGCACGGGGTTGCGGCGTTTCGCCAAGGCCACGGCGCGATGGATGAATTGGCGGTCGCGCTCCGAAGCTTGTCCCCGGCCGATGTAAGTGCGATAGACGGGAAAATAGGCCATGATTTCGCGCAAGGCGATTCGCAGGGTGTTGAGCGTGAAGTCGCGCGAGCGGCGGTGCCGCTCCGAAAGGCGATTCAGCCGATGGGCCAGCAGTTGCAGGTCGCTGGCCATCGCCACGCGAAGGATCAGAAGCTTCGCCTGATAGGCCGTTTCGCGAAAATCCAGGTATTCCCCGGTAAAACGGTAGTAGATTTTCAGCATTTCGGGCAAGCCGGCCGGATCGACCATCAACCGGTTCACCAAATTCTGGAAATCGTAGCCCGTCGTGCCGGCGACCGGCCATTCGGGCGGCAGCGGCTCCTCCGGCCCAAGAATTTTTTCGACGACCACGTATAGCGGCTCGCGCCAAATCGAGGAGCCGTCGTTCTCGATGATCCGCAGGAACTCGGGCTCCACCACGGACCACTCGGGCGGCGCGGGGCCGCCTTCGGCCGCGTCGGCCAAGCGCGCCTGCAACGCCGCCCTGCCCAACGCGAGCAAAAAACCTCGCTGCAAACGCTGAAGGTACTCCAACGGGTCGTACAACCCGTCGATATGATCGATGCGCAGC
>CAYMQL010000409.1:0-3395 GCA_964392255.1 uncultured Planctomycetaceae bacterium
AGGCCGTCATCACCGTGCCGGCCTACTTCAACGACGCCCAGCGCCAGGCCACCAAAGACGCCGGACAAATCGCCGGCCTCGAGGTCGCACGAATCATCAACGAGCCGACGGCCGCCTCGCTGGCCTACGGGCTGGACAAGAAGAAGAACGAAAAGATCGTCGTGTTCGACCTCGGCGGCGGAACGTTCGACGTCTCGGTCCTTGAAGTGGCCGACGGCGTTTTCCGCGTCATCAGCACCAACGGCGACACCCATCTGGGCGGCGACGATTTTGATCAGTGTCTGATCAACTACGTGGCCGACGAGTTCAAGAGCCAATACGGCATCGACCTGCGTAAGGACACGATGGCCCTTCAGCGGCTGCAAGAGGCCTGCGAGAAGGCCAAGAAGGAGCTCAGCTCTGCGCAGCAGACCGACATCAACCTGCCGTTCATCACGGCCGATGCCAGCGGTCCGAAACACCTGCAAATGTCGATCACTCGGGCGAAGCTCGAGCAGTTGATCGATCACCTGATCGACCGCACGCGCGGCCCGGTGATGCAGGCGATGAAAGACGCCAACATGACGCCCAAGGACATCGACGAAGTGGTGTTGGTGGGCGGATCGACCCGCGTGCCCAAGGTGCAGCAGGCCGTCAAGGACATGTTCGGCGGCAAAGAGCCGCACAAGGGCGTCAATCCGGACGAAGTCGTGGCTGTCGGGGCCGCGATTCAGGGCGGCGTGCTGGCCGGCGACGTTCACGACGTGTTGCTGCTGGACGTGACGCCGCTTTCGCTGGGCATCGAGACGCTCGGCGGCATTATGACCAAGCTGGTCGAGAAAAACACGACCATCCCGACCGAGCGGAAGCAGATTTTCAGCACGGCCGACGACAATCAGACGGCCGTCACTGTGAAAGTCTATCAGGGCGAGCGGCAGATGGCCGCCGACAACCGTCTGCTGGGCATGTTCAACCTCGAAGGCATCCCGCCGGCGCCCCGCGGCATGCCGCAGATCGAAGTGAAGTTTGACATCGACGCCAACGGCATCCTTAACGTCGCGGCCAAGGACCTTGGCACCGGCAAGGAGCAGACCGTGCGCATCGAACAGTCGAGCGGCATCTCGGAAGACGAGATCGAAAAGATGCGCAAGGACGCCGACGCGCACGCCGACGAGGACAAGCGCAAGCGGGCGTTGGCCGAGCAGCGCAACCAGGCCGATTCGATGTGTTGGCAGCTTGAGAAGCTGTTGAAGGAGCAGGACGCCAAGCTGGGCGCCGCCGACAAAGAGGCGGTCAGCAAGGCGATCGAAAAGACCCGCGAGGCGGCCAAGACCGACGACGTCGATCGGATCAAGGCGGCGGTTCACGAGCTGGAGCAGGCTTCGCACGCGCTGAGCAAAACGCTTTACGAGAAGGCCGGCGCGCAGGCCCCCGGCGCCGCGCCCGGCGCAGGCCCGCAGCCCGGTCCCTCGGCCCCGCCCGCCGGCGGCGAAGACGAGCCGATCGACGCGGAGTTCGAGGTGAAGGAATAACTATCGAGAAAGGAGCATGAAGGGGAACCACAGATAGACACCGATGAACACAGATAGGCGTGAAGCGGTTGCGTCTTTCGCAAGTGCCATAACTCGCATCCGTGTTTATCCGTGTTTATCTGCGGTTCCCCTTCTGTTTTTAAACCTATGGCATTTCGCTTCGACAAACTGACCTTGAAGGCCCAAGAGGCCGTGGCGCGGGCGCAGGAACTGGCGACCGACCGCGGCCATGCGCAGATCGACCCACTGCATTTGCTCTCGGCGCTGCTGGCCGAAAGCGACGGCATCGTCGGGCCGATTCTCGACCGCATCGGCGTCAATCGCGGCCAGTTGGATAAGATCGTCCAGGCCGAACTGGGGCATTTCGCCCACGTCTCCGGCGGGGCGCAGCCGCAGGCGAGCCGCGAGTTGAACAACGTACTCGAAGCGGCCCAGCGCGAAGCCGATGCGATGAAAGACGAGTTCGTCTCGACCGAGCATCTGCTGCTGGCACTGGCCAAGGTCGATTCGAAGGCCAAAAACGTTTTGAAGTTGAACGCCGTGACCGACGCCGACCTGCTGAAAGTTTTGCAGGCCGTTCGCGGCAGCACCCGAGTGACCGACCAGTCGCCCGAGGGCAAGTTCCAGGCCCTCGAACGCTATGGCATCGACCTGGTCGAGCGTGCCCGGCAGGGAAAACTCGATCCGGTGATCGGCCGCGACCAGGAAATTCGCCGTGTGATGCAGGTACTCTCGCGGCGGACGAAAAACAATCCGGTGCTGATCGGCGACCCCGGCGTGGGCAAGACCGCCATCGCCGAAGGACTGGCCCTGCGAATTGTCGAAGCCGACGTGCCCGAAAGCCTGAAAAACAGGCGGCTCATTGCATTGGACATGGGCGCCCTAGTGGCCGGCACGAAGTTTCGCGGCGAATTCGAGGAGCGGCTCAAGGCCGTGCTGCGCGAAGTAAACGACGCGGGCAACGTGATTCTGTTCATCGACGAGCTGCACACGCTCGTGGGCGCGGGCCGGGCCGAAGGCGGCAGCGACGCGGCCAATCTGCTGAAGCCGGCCCTGGCACGCGGCGAGCTGCGCTGCATTGGGGCCACGACGCTCGACGAATATCGCAAATATGTTGAGAAAGACGCCGCGCTGGAGCGGCGTTTTCAGCCGGTTTTTGTGGGCGAGCCGTCGGTCGAGGACACGATCGCCATCCTTCGCGGCCTGAAACCGCGCTACGAGGCCCATCATAAGGGCGTGCGGATCAAGGACTCGGCCCTGGTGGCGGCGGCCAACCTGTCGCACCGCTACATTGCCGACCGATTCCTGCCCGACAAGGCCATCGACCTGATGGACGAAGCCACCAGCCGGCTGGCGATGGAGTTGGAAAGCGTGCCGGGCGAAATCGACCAGGTGCAGCGGCGTCTGGTGCAGCTCGAACTGGCCGACCGGCAGCTTGCCGACGAAACCGAGCAGCACGCCAAGGAGCATCGCGCCGAAGTGCAGGAGGAAATGACCGATCTGCGCAAGAAGCTGGCCGATCTGAGGCAGCAGTGGGAGTTGGAAAAAAGCGGCATGGGCGACTCGCAGCAGATCCGCCAGCATTTGATGGATGCCCAACTGCAATACAACCAGTTGGCCGCCGCCATCAAGGAGAAACAGTCGGCCGGGCTGCCCGTGCCCGAGTCGGACTACCAAAAACTCTACGAGCTCGACATCCAGCAGAAGAAGCTCGGCAAGCAGATGGAGACGCTTGAATCGGACGAAAACGGTGCCACTGCCGGCTTGTCCAGCAGTGCCGGCCGATCCGAGGAAACACTGCCGGGCAAGCCGGCAGCGGCACCCACGCGTCTGTTGCGTCAGGAGGTCGGGCCCGAGGAAATCGCCGAGGTCGTGAGCGCCTGG
>CAYMQL010000410.1:0-3392 GCA_964392255.1 uncultured Planctomycetaceae bacterium
GTTCGAGCATAAACTTTGTGAGTTGCGGATCGCCGTCGATGCGAAGGCTACAATCAGAGCCACCACCTGGATACACCTTGGGAATTGCCCGGATCAGCGCCGGCACGCTTCGCGGGTCGCCGATCCCTCGCAGGACAAATCCAAGAGCGCGCAGCGTCTGTTCTCTTGTAGTATGATCGAGTTCCGCTGTTAGCTTTGGAACTGCCGGCTTGTCGATCGTAATCAGTTCACGAATGGCTATCGCCCAGCCCTTCTCGTCATTGCGGCTGGTGTAGTTCCTCAATATCTCCAGGGCGGCTTCGATTCGAGCATCCTGGGAAGCCGGCGGGCTGGCGATCAAAATCTTCAGCGCCGCCTCTATGCGAGTTTCCCGAACGGTGGCGTCTTGTTTCTGCGCCTCGACCTGTTGTTTCCGGCGTTTTGTTTCATGAAGTTGGCGATCACGGATGGTAGATGGCTCTGCCCCTTTTAGCTCCACGGTAAGCGTCTCGCCCGGCGCAATCTCAACAAACTTCGTCGCCCCATCGGTCCATGACGATCCTCCCCTTCCGTCTTGTGTAAGCCTGATAAACTGAGAGATCCTTGCTTTTCCCGGCCGGACGCGATCGAACGAGAAATGCCCGTTGTCGTCTGTGTCTGTTTCGTACTGATAATAAAGATAACGGTCTACGGGAACAGGCCCGGACATCGAAAGTCTCGGGTTGCTAATCACCTCATCGTCGAAGACCAGCCGTACACACTGCTTAGCGGCGGGCTGATCGCCAACTCGAAGCGTGCCCTCGACGCGGCCCCACGGCTTCAACGTAATGTCGCCAGGCCCTTTGTCATTATCAGATCGAGCCTGCCCCAAAGAGAACCATCGAGACCACGAGGTGTCATTAGGCTCACCATCGCCATCAAAACGAGCGTACCCTTTTTCGTGCAGCACGATGAGAACGTAGGGCTCTCCTTGTGGCGGCAGCAAAAAACGTCCGTCAGCCGCAGTAAGGGCAATTAGCGGATTCTGGTCGAGGGCCGGATGGCTGTTTCGGAGCAATAGCAGCCGTGAGGCGCTGGCAAGGCAAACTTCCGCGCCAGCGGCCGGCCTGCCGTCCGGCACCAGCACTCGTCCGGCAATCTCCTTGCCCTTTTGCAGCGCAACGTTGAAAATTTCCTCGTGCGGCTTGCCTTCGATTGTGAGCGGTCGACTCGGTAAATGGCCATTGGCTTCAATCCTTACCATGCGGTGACCGTTGCCCGAGTTGTCCCAGTGCGCATGGTATTGGCCGTTGGCATCCTTGACGACCGACGACTGCCGCCACATCGCATGCCCGGAATAGTCATCGCCCTCCACCACTCGAAATTCGGTCAGCGGCGATTTGGTTTCAGCGTCGATAACCTGGCCTGAGACGCTCCAGCCCCCGGCCTCTAATGTTACGGTTCGTTCTGGTTCGCCGGGCTTGATACTGACCCGCACTTGCGCGTACCCAGGCTTAGAAATCAGCAGGGTGAGCATATCATTTGGAATCCACAACCTGCTCCAGCGGCCATCAGCGTCGGCGGACATGTGTCGGTCGTTGTCTCGCTCGAAGGTGCTCTGATAGTCCAGCATCAGCGCATCCCGAAACTCGTTGTCGAAAACAGTGGCGACAGCCACGCCGGGCATCGGTTTGCCGGCCTTATCGACCACGCGCAGACGGATCATTTCTCCTCGGCGTAGTTGAAGATCAACCGTTTGCGATTGGTCTTTCACCGTTAAGCGACGTGAGTCGGGAGCGTAGCCCTTCGCTGCGGCTGCAAGCGTATACTCGCCTGGCTCGGTCACGACAAACCGGTAGTGGCCGTTCTGGTCAACCTTGGTTCTTGGAAAATCGCTACCTGAAAGTTCGGGAAACAGGCCCACGGTCACCCCTGCCGCAGGCTTTCCTTGCGGATCGGTCACGGTACCCTCCAAGATAGTTCCCTTGCGCAGGACGAACACCGCGGTCTGGTCGCGAAGCTTGTCGATTGGCAACGCTTTCCTCTCAAAACGCTCGATGGCCGCAACATCAGGGCGCTTGATCTTCACTTCCAGTTCAAATCCGTCCAAGTCTTTCGGCATGCGGTCGACGTGCCACTTGCCTTCCACGTCTGTTATGGCCGTGACATAGATTGATGTCCAGCGAGGGCTACCGGACAACCTGCGTTTGCGCCCATCGACCGTCACTTTTGCGCCGGCAATGGGTTTCCCTTGCTCATCACGAACAATGCCGCCGAAAAGAATCCCCGGCTCCAACGTGAATGAGAACTTCTCGGGAATCTGGGCACTAACGCCGTTGCCTTCCCAAACCGCACCCGTGGTCACGTATTTGTTCTTTGATACAAGAACTTGAAAATCCTTGGCATCTCCAGCCGGGGCTTCTATCGTGGCACTGCCTTCTGCATTGGTGCGGTAGCGGTTTGGCCCGAAGGGCAGATTCTTCATTCCACGAACGGTAATTCCGGCATCTGCAATTGGCTTTGCGTCAGAGTCGAACACCTGAATACGCATTAGCCGGAATCCGGGCTTTGCCGCACTCTCCGAATCCGCTTTCTTGCCGCTGAGTACGACATTTTTCGCGACCACGCTTCCGCCGTCAGTTTCAATCTTCACTTTGGCCCCGGGGATCGCTTTGCCGGTTGCGTCCGACGCCGAGATGCGCGTCGGTATGGCCTCGGGCGGAGGGACTACATTGCCGGTTGAGCTTGTATCGTCTTTCGCAGATTTAGGCTTGGTCTTCTCAATCGCAGCGGCAAGCTCATCGGGATCATACGCCTTGGCAACGATTTTGCCGGCAGAGTCCAACAGCCAATAAGCGGGAACGCTCGATACGACCGTCTCGCTGCCCTTGAGAATTCGGCCCTGCGGCCAAGGCGTTTCAAGTCGCTTTGCCGCGTCCTGCCAGGCGGCGGCATCTTCGTCCAACGAGAGGCCGAGCACAGCCGGTCCATTGCGGCCCAGTCGCGCATGCAGTTGCCTGAGCAACGGCAACTGCTGCTTGCACGGCCCGCACCAACTCGCCCAGAAATGCACGATGGTTTCGCGGCCGTGGAAGTCGGCCAGCGAGCCGGCGCTGCCGTCGGCGCGCTCGAAGCTCAACAATGGCGTGTCCCCAACCGCCGGCACAGGCACGACGGTTACAGGAATCTCTGACAGCGTCAGTTCCCCGCGAGCGGCATCCTCCGCCGTGACGGTCACAGGAACCACTTTGCGAGCCAGCGGATCAACGAGGCAACCGCTTGGCTTGGCATAGATCTCGATGGCCAGATCGTATTCGCCCGCCGGCACGCCGCTAATGTGAAAACCGCCGTCGGGCGCGAGCTTCACAAACCAATGTTGCAGGGTATTCAGATAGGTGCGGCCCTCAAGCGTCTTGGTCCATGCGGCCTGCCAG
>CAYMQL010000411.1:0-3389 GCA_964392255.1 uncultured Planctomycetaceae bacterium
CAGTCGCGCTGTAGCCGGTGTAGTTCACATTGGAGAGATACGGAGACACCTGCGGCTGATACTTGCCCTTAAACGGATTCGAGTCGGGGACCGCCGTATCGCCGCCATAGACGACGTTTGTACTCGCAAACAACTGGTCGGCCGTCGCCTCTAGCTCCGGCGGGCACACAAGGAACTTGGGGCTAATGGCGATAGGATCGCCGTTGGCGTCAACCAGTTTTCGCAAGGCTTCGACGGCGGACGACAGGCCAGCAATGGCAAGCGGAGCATCAATCAGGTTGCCGTTGTCGCCATGAAAAAACGATCCGGTGTTGGCGAGTACCAAAGTCCAGAACAACTGCTCCAGCTTGACCGCAGCGCCGCGGCCAATCAGCCGGGGAACTTCGTCGAACTTGCCGAGGTCGTCGTTCACAACGTCTTGTCGCGTCAGCCCGAACATGCGGGCATAGGTCGCCACCTTAAAGGTAAAGCTCGATTCGCCGAGACTGCCGTGCTTGATCTCGCCGGCGTTGCCGACTTCATCAAACGTCGCATCACCAGTTAGCCGATAGCCAGTGTGCTCCTTGAAGTCGTTGGCCGACAGTTTTCGCGCCACCACGCGGGCAACAGACGGCGCGGCCCGATAGGCTTCTGTACTGATTTTGTTGGCGACGTTCGACAAGATTCCTGTGATGGTGTTTGTCGAAAACGCCGCGCGAATCATCGCGTCCCGACCGACCGGTATTTCCGTCCCCACCTGCTGCAATCCGGCCCGCATGATGTCGTGCAGGCTGTTCAAGTGCAGTCGGCGGGCCTGCTGTGTGGCCGGCTCGCCCAACGCCTTAGCGGCAAGCTCGTCATGGCCCAAATGGCATAGCAAGCTCGCCTGGAGGATTTCCGGGCCGCCGGCGTCATTGCGGCTGCCGTAGATGGCGGGGGCCTTCGGCCGCTCGGCGCGAATCAGTTCGACCGCGCCTAGTCGCAGTTGGTCCAGCGAGATTTCACCCGCCGTGGCCTGCGCCTTGAGGTCGGCGGCCTTCGCCTGCAATTCAGCGGGAGCGGATGCACTCAGCCGCGGCGACCAACAGTCGATCAGGCGCAGCCGCCGTTGCTCCAACTCGGGGTCGGGCATCGCACTGTGGAAGTTTGCTTGGAGGCGGTCTTTGGTTTCGTCCGCGACGATGAAATTGTCGTCTGCCATTCTTCGGGTTCCTTTCGTGTGTGCGGCCTTGGCCGCGATAGATACTTGGGTGTCGGGGTCCGCACCGATCGGAAGCAAAGACACTTCGCGGAGTCGGCCGGATCGGATGATAGTTAAGCCGCTCTGCCCTGCTGTGAGGGCGCGGCCGTTGACGGAAATGTTTTGACCGGGGGCAACTTGCTCGCGCCGATCCGGGGCAAAACCGATGGACGCCTGCAAAGTAATGCCCGACCGGGCCAGTGCAAGAACTTTCTGCCCGGCCGTGGTCGCCTCGGTTAGGTTGCCATCGACGTACAACTGCTGATTGCGAATTGACGCCCTGCCTTGTCCTGCAATGCCGTCCAGCGTGGTTTCGTGGTCCGCCAGCAATGGCACGTCGCCGTCGATCTTCGCGCCGACAAGATCGACAACCACGGGGCCGTAGCCGCCGATTCGCATTTCGCCGCCTGCATAGGCGAGAATCGAAACCCGCGGGGCCTTCGCGCCATCGGCCGCCGCCTGAATCTGGACTTCGCCGCGGAATTGCAGGAGGTCACTCGGCATGGTTCGCCCCCTGAATCATTGGCGGGTTTTGCTCGAGCGCCCGGGATGCTTCGTTCCAGTCGAAGTGAGGCACTAGGTTTATCACAACCGCCGGCTTAACGCCCGCATCGGTCAGAGTCTGGAAAACGTCCAGGTAGCTCCGCTGAACTTGCGAACACAGAAAACCGATGGAGGCGAGGTGTAGGGGCAAGTCGGATTTGCAGTTGCACATGGCATTTTGTCCTTTCGATTTTGCTAGTGTATCAAGGCCGGTTGGCGGACTGCCAAAATCTGGCAGTCATTCTTCGATGATGAAGAAATGATGTTTGCATGACGCACAATTCATGGTCCGGCAGGTTGATCCGTCGCCCTGGTCTCTGGCTCGCGTTTGCTTTAACTCCGGTGAACCGCAACGCGGGCAACGTGGCCTTTCGACGTAGACGTACCGGTCGGACTCGGCCGCGTCGGTTTCAACCATCCGTCGTGCCCTCCACCTGGGCCTCGGCCTTGATCGCCGCGACGTGCGCTTTCGTGCCCCACGCGGCCGTGCGAATCGCCTTGGCGACGTTCTTCCGGTCCGCCTCTGGGTTCAACCGCAACGCGACCTGCAAGCCCTTGGGTGTCGGCTGCACGTGCGACAGCCGCGTGCCATGCTGGCGGATGAGAACCAACAGACCGGCGGCCTCGAGCGCTTTCGCGCCGCGGGAAAAACCCTGCCGCTCGGCTGGACCTATCGGGCCGTTGTCGCATTCCCACCATGTTTTGGGATCATAGCCAACGCCGTAAATCTTGGTTGGGAGGCTGTAATAGAACGCCCAGCGGTCGAGGTGTCTGTCATTGCGGCGCAGGGCTTCGCCCCAGGCGTCGAGGCTTACCAAACACCAATGCAAAATCTCAACCGGATAGTCATTCTGTTCTGGAAGCATTTTTTAGGTTTCCTTGTCACAAACAAACAGTGTTGCAAACACCGACTGTCCCCCTAGCCCTCGGAAGCGGGGTTTTTGCTGAAAAGGACCCATAATGGGGGGGTAGGGTGTCGGCCAGCACCACGCCGGGCACGGCGTCGGCCAACAGCCGGGCTCGGGTCGTGGTGTCGTGAGGCTGGGGCTGGGCGTCGTCGCGGTCGAGGTCGGGCAGCGGTTCCGTGTTGGCCGTATCACCTGACGTGACGAGCGATAGCAACCGCGCCACCAGCCTGTTGAACTTCGCACGGTCGTATGGCTCGGCCGCTTTGGTCTGGTGTCCATAGTTGCTCCAAAACTCGGCCCAGCACGCGCCACGACGATGGGCGCGGAGGGCGGCACGTTCGATCTGTTGGGTTGTGCTCATCGCTTTCGGCTCCTGATACGTGCGGCCAGGTCAGCCAGCGCGATGGCATGGCGAAGGGGATCGCATTGCTGGCAATGTTCTTTTCCCCACGGGTCCCACCACTTTTCGAGCGAACCGCACTTCGGGCATGGCTCGCCGGTCTCGACTACCTCAACATCGTTCCACGGGGCAAGCTCGGGCGGGTCGGGCTCGGGGGGCGGCAGGGGGTTGGTCTTGGCAAGCTCGCGGGCCTTAACCAGCCACGGCGGCGGCCAGCCAGCCGAAACAGGCGCAACAGGTGAAACATGTTGCGCAGCATTGTCAGCTATATACGCTTTTTCTTTTTGCATTTTTATTCCTCGCTACGCGGGCAATAGGT